>JAFAWL010000389.1 GCA_019241805.1 Actinomycetota bacterium | reverse complement strand
CTTCAACTCCTCGGGACGTGTGTCGGTGGCCTGCTCGAACAACGCGATACGGGTTTCGCGCCACAACTCCTTGCCGTACAGGAACGGCGAGTTTGCGCCGAGCGCGACCTGCACGCCGGCGATGCACTGCGCCGCGTTCCACGTCCGCGCGTAGTCCTGCGGGCTGACCTGCAGGTGGAACTGCACGCTCGTGCAAGCGGCTTCAGGCGCGATCGTGTCCGCGTACGTCGACAGCCGCTCCGGCCCGTCGATCGAGATATGCAGATCCTCGCCGCGGGCCGCGAAGATCTGCTCATTGATCAACGCATAGCGCGGATTTGCGCTCAGCGACTCACCGGTCAAGTGGTCGGCGTCGAGTGTGGGCAACATGCCGATCATCACGATGTGCGCGCCGACCTCGTTCGAGCGGGTCTCAGCGTCGTTCAAGCTGGCTCGAAGCTCCCGCTCGAGGTCGACGACCGCGGTACCGGCCAAAGATCGCGGCCGAACGTTGATCTCGATGTTGAACTGGCCGAGCTCGGTCTGGAACGCGTCGTTGGCGATCGCGGTGAGCACCTCGGCGTTACGCATGGCCGGATCGCTGGCCGAGTCGACCAGATTGAACTCGATTTCAAGCCCCGTCAGCGGCCGCTCGAAGTCGAATTTCGACTCCGACAGCATCCGGGCGAACACGTCCAGACATCGCCGCACCTTCGCCCGGTACGCCTGCCGGTCCTGCCGGGTGAACTCGGTCCGCTCGACATCCTCGCCCATCGCCTGGCTCCTGCTCCCGCCCGTCAAAGTCGAAGTTCTCGACACTCCGAGCACTACCTTCCCGGTTTCTCGCACGGTGCGGTAGGGAGTAGCGATGAGCCGGTCCACGCCCGTCGCCGCGTCGGGATGGCGGGGCCGCTCCACCGGCGCCAAGCTGCTTGCGAGGGCGGCACTCGGGATCGTCGCGACGGTCATCACCGGGCTGACCGGCTCCCGGACCTACGCGGTGGCGGTGGGCTGGGCCGCGGCGGCGCTGCTTTTCTGCATGTGGGTCTCACCGCGCCCATCGGTGGCAACGACTTCAACCAGGACGAGCGGCCGCGTTACTCGGATTTCGCCTAGCTGGCATCCACTCTCGGCATGACGTACCAGTTGTCGACAGCGATTTGAAGACGACGGCCATCCGCTCAGCAGCGTTGCGCCACAGCCTACCTTCCTACGTCTTCGGCTCGATCGTGCTGGCTGCGACGGTGAATCTCGTCGTCACCTCGACGAGTTGATGCCTGCCGGCGGCGCGAAGGCCGCCGGCAGGAAGCGAGAGACGATCAGAACTGCGGGCCGAGCACGTCGGCCAGATCGGCTTGGCGCTCGTCGGCACCGTAGGGCGTGGGCTGACGCCACATCCGACCGGCCGCCCGCAGCCGCAGGACGGCCAACTGGCAGTAGACGAACACCTCGAGTGCGAAGCCCGGGTCGTGACGGACACCTGACAACTCGTCGCTCGACCCGTTCACCAACGAGATCAACGCGTCGAAGACGACCTGGCTCGAGAGCGCGTTGGCGCTGGCCTGGCCGTTGCTGAGGCTGTAGTGCCGCTGACCGAGGACGTCCAGACCGAGCACCTCGTCGATAAGGCTGAAGTCCACCTCGTGCGAGCGCAGCCCCGAGATCAGCTCCTGCGCGGCCCACTCGGCGATCTGCCCCTGCTCGCCCTCGTCCGGGACCAGCTCCGTGACCCAGCCACAAATCTCGTGCAGACCCGCACCGGGACCGAGCGGACGGCCGATGTCCTCAGCGGTCGCGAGCGTGGCCAGCGCTGAGATGGCGGCCGCGACCCGACCGTCGACGCTGTCCGGGAAGTCCTGAGCCCGAACCGGGACCAACGACGACACCGGCGGCAGCGGACGGATGTAGTCGCGATGGAAAAGACGCATTGTCGCCCCCGACGAAAGCAAGATCAGATCGGCCCGCACCCCCGTGGCGAAGCGCTCAACCTGATGAAGCTAACTTAGCGCCGACTTCACGCTGCGTAAACTTAACGTCGCTCCCGTTATCCTTTCGTTATCTTCCTTGACAACGAATCGGCGGCCGCGGTTCACCCTGCGTCACGCGCTTCAGCCTCCTTTTCGGCGATTTTCTCGGCCTCCGTGGGCGAAGGCGGTGGCGCTGGCTTGCCCGCCGCACCTTTTCCTCGTCCGGTGGCGCCCGACTTGTCCGGAGCCGGGCGTTCACTTTGCGTAGCTGCCCGCTGCACGGGAGGTGCTTCTCCCGCCGCCGGTGCACCCGTCGGTGCCGGTAGGCCGGCAATGTCGACGGGAGCGGTACCCGACAGTGTCGAGAGCATCTGTCGCACGTTGGTCAGCTGGGCATTGATGCTGTCACGGCGCGCCGCGGCCGCGGCGAGCTCACGTTCCGACTCGGCCCGGATGCGGTCGGCTCGCGCGATGGCTTCGGAGACAATCTGCTCAGCGCGTCGCTCCGACTCGGCCGTCATCGCCGCTGCCTTGCGCGACGCCTCCGCGCTCTCTTGTTCGCTCTGCGACCGCAACTGGGTGGCCCGCTCGTTGGCGGCGGCCAACTCCTGATCAGCTTGTGCACTGCGTTGCCGGAAGTCCTGTTCGGCCTTCTGGCGGCGCGCGGCCAGAGTCTGCTCGAAATCCGCGGCCGCTTTGGCCGCCTGCGCCCGCTGGCTCTCGTAAACGGCTTCGGCCTCTTCTCGCCGGGTCGTCGCTTGCCGGTCGGCGCTGTCGAGCAGTTCATCGGCACTGCGCTTGGCGTCCTCCAGGATGCGGGCGGCTTCCCGATCAGCGGTGCCTCGCGTCTGCTGAGCGTAGGTGTCGGCCTCCGTTCGGGTGCGCGTCGCATCGGCCTGGATCGAGCCGAGCGTCTTCTCGGCGTCCGCCTGCGCGGTGGCGCGAAGTTCACTGGCCTCTTCTTCGGCCAGTCGGAGGATCTCGCCGACCCGCGCGCCCAGATGGTCATAGCTCGGTGCGCCCTGGTTGCGGGCTTGATCGAGTTCGGCGCTCAGCTGGGCAACGCGCCGCTCCAGCTGGCCGTTGAGCTCGTTGACCTGGGCCGACAGTTGGGCGTTTTGCTGATGAGCCGACGCCAAGGCGGCCGTCAGTTCGGCCAGCCGCTGGTCGACCGCGGCCGGTTCGTAGCCGCGCATGGTCGTACGGAAAGCGGGGGCGTTGTCAGTCATTCCGATCCCATCATTTCGGCCAACGTGAATTCTCGGTCTTCACCCGAGGTAGCGCTATAGGTGGTCGCCGGGTTCGGCCCGGTCGGTTCTTCGGGACGGTCGTCCGATTTGGCAACCGCTTCGACGGCCGCTTCGCCCTCTGGGTGGGGCGATGTGGCCGAGTCGGGCGGCGTGGCCGGGCCGGGGGATGCGCGCGGCGCTTCGGCCTCGTCGACGGCGAGGGCCTCGATCACACCCGACAGGCTGCCGAGCTCGGTCACGATGGCCTCGCGTCGGCGGCTCAGTACGGCCAGCTCGGCTCGAGCGCCGTTCAGCAACTCGCGGGCTCGAGCGCGCAGGGTGTCGGCCTCCGCTCGCGCCGCGTGCAGAGTCTCGACGGCCTCGGCCTTTGTCTCACGGCGCAACGAGTTCATCTCGGCCCGTGCCCGCATCACTTCCTCGGCTACCCGGGCCCGGATGGCAGTGGCGCCGGCTTCGGCTTCGGCCAGGTGGCGCTCGGCCCGGGCGGTGCGAGCATCAGCCGCGTCGCCGGTTTCGCGCAGCAGTCGCGCGGCGTCGGCCGATGCCTGCTCGCGTATCTGCAGGGCATCGGTTCGGGCCCGGTCCAGTTCCTGCTCGGCCTGGGCGCCGAGCTCGGCGGCGGTCCGCTCGGCGACCGAACGCTCGCCGTGCAGCCGCGTGCGCCCTGACGCGACGAGGCCGGCCAGCCGGGCTCGGGTGCGGCGGATGAGTTGCTCGGAGTCGGCGTGAGCCCGCCGGCGGATATTGGCGGCGTCGATCTCGGCCGCTTCGAGCAGCCTTAACACGACCTGTTCGGTCCAAGTCGTGTGGGCGGCGGCTGCCTCGATCTCTCGCCCGGCCTCCTGTCGTGCCTCATCGAGCAGACGAGTGGCTTCGGCGGCGGCCTCGGCGCGGATGCGCTCTCCCTCGTCGTGGGCTAGCCGCAGTGCGGCGGCACCTTCTTCGCGCAGCCGCTCGGCGTCACGCTGCGCGTCGGCCAGACGTTCGGCGTGCTGTTGCTCCACGGCGCTCGCACGCTGGACGAGTTCGGCCTCGGCCGCGGCTCGTAGTTCGGTCAGCTGGGCGTCGTGCTCACGTTGACGGGTCGCGATCTGCTCGTCGGCGTGCGCGTGCCGCTTCGTGACCTCGCGCTTGACCGAGGCGTGCATGTCCTCGGCCTGGGCGCGTACGGCGCGCGCGACGGCGTCGGCCGAGGCGCGGGTATGCGCCGCCTCCTCGGTGGCCTCGGCGACCAGCCGCTCGGCCATCTGTTCGGCCTGCGACGTGATCAGTGCGGCCTGCTCGTAGCCGCCTTGCATGATCGCCTGCGCCTCGTCGTGTGCCTCGGCCAGCCGGGCCTCGGCCGCGGACAGCTTGGCGCGGGCGGCGTCCAGGGCGTCGTCGATGGCGTATCCGGGTTGTAATTGCACCGCCTCGGTGGCGTTGTCGAGCGCCCCGACGTCCGGCCCGGGCCCGGCCGGCCCGGCATTGCCCGCATACCCGGACGAACCGTCTTGGGGATCGACGATCCCCGGCGCGGGCTGCCCCTGCATGCCTCGATCGTCGCAGAATCAAGCGGTGCAACTCCAGGGCGATCGGCGTTTCCGTGCTCTTCGCCGGGCTTGCCGCCGCGGTACGGCATGCTCATCAGCGTGGACCCGCTGCTGCAGCGCATCGACGCCCAGCCCCGTCCCGGCAGCTACGCCGTGACGTTCCTGATGTCCGACGGCCAGGAGCGCAGCGTCGTCATGCGGGTCGAGGGTGACGCGGTCGACGTTCCGGCCGCGAACCTGCTCGACGGCTGGGACCCGGCCAGCGAGTCGTTCCGTGCCGCGCTGACCGCGGTGGCTGCGGCCCACCGGGCCCGTGAGGCCGCCGGCACCTCTCGGTCGCTCCTGCTCGATGTGGAGGGAGGGTGGGACGTCAGCATCGGCAACGTCGTGCTCGGCGACAACGGCAGGCCGACCTGTGTGGCCCACGGCGAAATGGGTGAGCCCACGCCTGGAAGGTTCGAGTGTGCCGAGTGTGGCGCCGCCGCGACGTACGGAGCGGCCTGAGAAGCCCGCCGCGACGTACGGAGCGGCCTGAGAAGCGCCTACTTCGCCTTCGCGGTGGCGAGTTCTCGCAGGTCCTCCGCGGTCCGCTGGGCGATGTAGGCGTAGCCGGCGTCGTTCGGGTGAGCCGCCACGTGCCCGGCAAACCCGGTGACATTGTTCGGCGTCATCCAATGCTGGGCGATCGGATCGATGAAGGACACGTCGCACGTCTTGGAGACGTCGGCCATGGTGGACTCGACGGCGAGCACGGCGCCGCTCACCGGTAACGCCGCCGGGATGGGGCCGAGGAAGACGATCTGTACCTTGCCAAAGTGCTTCCGGGCCAGGTCCACCGTGTTGATCATGGCGGTGCGCAACTTGTCCTGGGCGTAGCCCGTGTCGTTGCGGCCGCCCTGAAACACCAGGAAGTCGGGATGCGGACTGGTCGGGATGTGCACCAGCCGGGCGGCGAAGGTGCCTTGGTGGTGCCGACCGGGATTCAGGTATCCGGTTCCGGACGCGCCGTACACCTGCGTCAGCCAGCCCAGCTGCTTGCCGGCC
>JAFAWL010000387.1 GCA_019241805.1 Actinomycetota bacterium | reverse complement strand
CGAGAGGTTCACCTTCTCGTTGGGCGCATGGATCTGGTCGTCGGGCAGGCCGACGCCGAGAAAGATCAGCGGCGCACCGAGTTCGGTCTGCAGGCACGCCTCGGGACCACTTCCGCCCTCCCGCGTCGGCAAAACCGGCCGTCCGTCGAACGCCTCGCTGATGGCCTCGACGAGTACCTGGTAGGCCGGCGTATCCAGCGGCACCAGGCAGGGGGCGACACCCTCGCCTTCCCATTCGATAGCGGCAACGATGCCTTCGGGACGGTGTGCTTCGACGAATGAGGCGACGTTTTTCTGGATGACAATCGGGTCCTGATTGGCCACCAGGCGAAACGACAGTTTGATATGAGCGTCGCTGGGCACGATCGTCTTGCCGCCCTCGCCCATGTATCCGCCCCAGATGCCGTTGACCTCAGCGGTCGGACGGGCGCCGAGACGCTCCAGCGTGGTGAAGCCCTTTTCGCCGAACAAGGCGCGCGACTTGGCGACGTCGAGGAACTGCTCGTCGGAGACCGGCACGCGCCCGAACAGCTCGCGCTCGGTGGGCGTGAGTTCGACGACGTCGTCGTAGAAGCCCGGGATCTGAACTCGCCCGTCGGCGTCGTGCAGCGCCGCAGCGAGCCGGGCGATCGCCGTCGCCGGGTTGGGCACGGCGCCTCCGAACACCCCGGAATGCAGGTCCAGGTCGGGCCCGTGGAAGTCGACCGTGGCGACGACCAATCCGCGCATGCCGGTAACGGTGCTGGGCACGTCCGCCGCAATCATGCCGGTGTCGGTGACGACGACGACGTCGCAGCCGAGTCGATGACGGTGCTCACGCAACAGGTCGGTGAAATTCGGCGAACCCGACTCCTCCTCACCCTCGATGAGGAATTTGAGATTGACCGCCGGGGTGCTGCGCTCGCTCGCGGCCAGGTGGGCGCGCAGTCCGAGCAGGTGAAAGAGAAGCTGACCCTTGTCGTCGGAGGCACCGCGCGCGCGCAGCAGGTCACCATCGACCGTGGGGTTGAACGGGTCGGTCTGCCACAGCTCGAGCGGGTCGACCGGTTGCACGTCGTGATGGCCGTAGACGACGACGGTCGTGGCGCCGGGATCGTCGCTGGGCCATTCGGCGAACACCGCCGGCAGGCCCGCCGTGGGCCAGATCTCGACGGTGGGAAAGCCGCTGCGGCGCAGGGCTTCGCTCAACCATTCGGCGCTGCGGCGGACGTCGGCGTGGTGCTCGGGTTGGGCGCTTATTCCGGGGATGCGCAGCCAACTGTCGAGATCGTCGAGCAGCCGGTCGCGATGGGCTTGGACGTACTCCCGGACGGTGGTCACCCCGGCGACGTTAGCGCGTGTCGGGACGGGCACCGACGACGAGCTCGCGCAACGCCATCGCGTCGAGCAGGTCGGCCGGAGCCACCGTGCGCCCCGATCGCACGTAGTGGAACGCCGCGGCGACCGTGGGCAGCTGATCGTCAGTGATCCCGCGAATCCGGGCCCAGGCCAGCCTGTACGCGGCGAGCTGCACCGCGACCGAGTCGGCTTCGAGCCCGGCCGGCGGAGCACCGGTCTTCCAGTCGACAACCGTCCAGCCCTCGGCGTCGCTGCCGAACACGGCATCCATCCGGCCACGGACGATGACACCCGCGAGGTCCATCTCGAACGGCACCTCGACCTCGACCGGAGTGCGCTGGGCCCATTCGCTTCGCTCGAAGGCGGCGCGCAATTCAGCGAGATCGTCATGATCGGCGCTCTCGTCGGCGGAGCCGGGCAGCGCGTCGATGTCGAGCAACGTCTGAGCCGACCATCGTTGTTCGAGCCACGCGTGGAATGCCGTCCCCCGGCGGGCCAGCGGCGCCGGCCGGGCCGGCAGGGGGCGTCGCAGCCGACGCGCCAGTTCGTCGGGGTCGCGGTGCAGCGCGACCAGCTGCGAGACGCTCAGGTGCTCCGGCAGTTCGACTTCGACAAGGGCCGTCCGGCCGGCCACCTCGCGCTCCTTGAGCAGCATGTCGACGTCGCGGCGCCAGTGGGCCGCGCGTTCCGCGGTGTCGTCGAGCAACCCGGGCAACAGGTCGCCCGCTTCGACCCGCGACCGTCCGCGACGACCTGCGGCGGCGGCCACGACCGGTCGAGTCTGGCCGGCGACATCGCCTCCGATCCGGCGTTGCTCGGCGATCGCCGCGCGCACGAGGTCGGCCCCCGATTCGATGGCAGGCCGAGACGCGCCCAACGGATCGACGGGCCACTCCCGGGCCAGCACGCGATCTTCGAGCGGGTTGACCGCGTCGGGCGCCGGGTCCTCACACCAGAGGGCGAGGTCCCCGACCGCGGCCAACTCGTCGAGGAACGGTGACGGCCGTCGCGCCTTCTTGGCCGTGTCCCACAGATATCCGCTCGCGAGCAAGGTTCCGCGGGCTCTGGTGACCGCGACGTAGGCCAGCCGCCGTTCCTCCTCGGCATGCCGGCGGTCCACCTCTTCATGGTGGCGGTCGAGGCGGTCGCGTACGTCTTTGCGTGACTCGGCGCCGGTTAGGTCCAGACGCGGCAGGTCGTCCGCGTCACCCCGTAGGGGGCTTGGCAGCTCGTGGCGACTGCGCGTCCAGTCATTGCTCTTGCTCGGTGCCGGAAAGACGTCCTCGACCAGTCCGGGCAGCGCGACGGCGTCCCACTCGAGGCCTTTGGCACCGTGCACAGTCAGGATCTGGATCCGCTCGGACTCGACGGACACTTCGCCGAGCTCGAGGCCGTTGTCCTCCAGCTCAGCGGCATCGAGGAAGGCGAGCAGCGCGCTCAGGCTGGCCTCGTCGGCTTCGGCGGCGAACCGGG
>JAFAWL010000397.1 GCA_019241805.1 Actinomycetota bacterium | reverse complement strand
CGAACCGTTCCACCGGCGCCGTGGCCGCCACCGGCAAGGGACGCCATACCTCCTCCTCGGCGATCGCGCTGCGGCTGCCCCAGAATCGCGGCTGGGTCGTCGACACCCCGGGCGTGCGCTCGTTCGGCTTGGCCCACGTCACCGCCGACGATCTGCTCTGGGCCTTCCCGGACCTCGAGGACGGCGCCACCCAGTGTCCGTCGAACTGCGAGCACCAAAGCGCCGCGGCCGGCTGCCGGCTGGATGCGTGGGTCGAACAGGGCCACTCGACGATCGAGCGACTGGAAGGATTTCGGCGCCTGCTGGCCAGCCGCGCGGGTGGCCCCGGCGACTGAGGGCCTCAGCGCGCGCTGATCTGGATGATGTTGTAACCGGTGGCCGCACCCGGGTAGGGCGGCGCGGCCTTACTGATCTGCAGGCGACCCTTGGCATCAGTCGCCCGCACCCGAGCGGTGTGCGAACCTGCGGTCGCGGTCCACGTCGCCACCCACTGGCGCCAGGTGTCTATCGAGGGGACGCTGGCCAGGCGTGCTTCGACCCACGGGCCGTCGTCGATCTGGATCTCGACCTTGTCGACGCCGACCTCCTGCTCCCAGGCGACGCCGGCGAACACGACCGTCTCGCCGACCGCGAAGACCTGGTTGCTCGACGGTCGGTCGATACGCGAGGAGAGGACCACCGGCGCCTGCTGTACCCAGCCTTGCTGCACCCAGTAGGCGCCGAAGTCGGCGAAGGTCGTGGCCCGGATGTCCACGACCCACTTACAGGCCGAGACGTAGCCGTACAGTCCCGGCACCACGACCCGGACGGGAAACCCGTGTTCGACCGGCAGCGGCACGCCGTTCATGCCGACCGCGAGCAGCGAATCCCGCCCGTCCATCACCACGGCCGTCGGAGCGCCGATCGTCATGCCGTCGGCGGACGTCATCACGAGCTGATCGGCGTTCGCGTGCACGCCGGCCTCGCGCAGGACGTCGGCCAGGGCGGCGCCCAGGAAGCGGGCGTTGCTGATCAGCTGGCCCCCGACCTCGTTGGACACGCAGGCCAGCGTGATCCATCGCTCGATCAGCGGCCGGGCAAGAATGTCCTTGTACGACAGGGTGATCTGCCGGTCGACCAGCCCGTGGATGCGTAGTCGCCACGTGTTCGGGTCGATCTGCGGCACGGACAGGGCCGTGTCGATCCGGTAGAAGTCCTTGTTCGACGTGACGAACGGCGCCGCTCCTTTGCCGAGATCGACGCCGGCGGGCAGCGCCGGCGCCGGTGAACTCGGAGCCGGCAGCGCGATCGCCGCCCGGGCGGCCGAGGCGTCGAACCGCTCGTGCTGCAATGCCCGCCCACCGAAACCCGTCGCCGCCGCGACGCCTGCCATCGAAGCGCTGCCGATGAGGAACTGCCGGCGGTCGGTCACGCGCTCGCTCGCCGCGGCCGGCTCGGTCGGGCGGCCCGCTGCCGCTTCACCCTCGGACCAGTGGCGGGTCAGCCACCACAATGACGCCATTCCGCCCGCGGCCGCCACGATCGACGGAACGACGTCGGTGGCCTGATGGGCGTGCGCGGTCAGGGCGCTGTAGACGCCGAAGGCTCCGAATACGGCGAGCCCGGCCAGGCCCAGGGCGAGCCGGCGAAGCGCGAGAAGCCCGATCACGATCGCGAGCAGCGCGATGCCGATGTAAATCCCGGTGAGCAGCGCCGACTTGTCGTCGGTGCCGAATTGACGGATCGCCCAGCGGCGCACGGCCTCGGGAGTGAGCAGGATGACCCGGTTACCGACCGCGATGATCGGTGACGCCTCCGGGCGCACGAACGCGGCCGCAAGCTCGCCGATGCCTACCGCAACCGCGGCCGCGAGCAGACCGGCCAAGGCTCCGGCCGTCGCGCGCGACCGGCGGGACTCCACGCTGACATGGTCCGCGTTGAGCTGGGTGCCGGCTGAGAATTCGATCGCCACGCGAGGGCTCAGGCCCAGAGCTGGTGTTCCAGCTTCTCGGCCGCCTGCTGCAGCGAACCGTCGTAGGCGCCGGTGGACAAATACTTCCAGCCGCCGTCGCAGACGACGAACGCGACGTCAGCCCGCTCGCCACGAGCCAGGGCCCGATCGGCGACACCCAGCGCTGCATGCAGGATCGCGCCGGTCGAGATGCCGGCGAAGATGCCTTCCGACTCGATCAGTTCACGGGTGCGCCGCAGGGCGTCGTAGGAGGTGACCGAGAAGCGCGATGTGAGCACGGAGTCGTCGTAGAGCTCGGGCACGAATCCCTCGTCGATGTTGCGCAACCCGTACACGAGTTCGCCGTAGCGAGGCTCCGCCGCCACGATCGCGATGTCGGGAACCTTCTCGCGCAGGTAGCGACCGGCGCCCATCAGCGTGCCGGTGGTACCCAACCCGGCGACGAAGTGGGTGACCGTCGGCAGATCACGCAGGATCTCCGGTCCGGTGC
>JAFAWL010000157.1 GCA_019241805.1 Actinomycetota bacterium | reverse complement strand
GGAGGTCGTCATGTTCCGCCGTTACGTATCCCAGGTTCACTCCGCTTTCCACCGTCACCAGGACGACATCTATTTCGCCCGTACGCTGCGTCAGGCACCGCCGTCGCTGCGCCGGGAATTGAGCGCACTGAGCGGACACACCTACCGCTGATCACGTCAGCGTCCGGCCGCGAGCGATTCAGCGCTCGCGGCCTATCGCTGTCCGCATCGCGATTGGAAGCACCCCCAAGGGAGCCGACGCCGGGACTCGAACCCGGAACCGCCCGATTACAAGTCGGGTGCGCTGCCAGTTGCGCCACGTCGGCGAACCGCCGAGTCGGCGGACCGGATAATGGTAGCTACGAACGCGCCGCGACCGGTCTGCTCGACCGGCCCGCGAACGCCGTCATGCCTGACCCGACAGAACGGACGTTTGCGTGAGCCGCTTGCACAGACCCAAAGCTGGGTTCTGGATCCGCCTCTGCGTTGCGATCCTCTATCCGCTCGGCGGCCTGCTGTTTCGCATCCGATGGCGCAACCTAGACCGAATGCCCGCCACGGGCGGCGTCATCATCGTGATCAATCATGTGAGCCACATCGACACCATCTTGATGGCACGCCTGGTCTGGCAGACCGGCCGCGTGCCGCGCTTCATGATCAAGAACACCGTCTTCGACAAACCTGTGCTCGGGCAGATCATGCGCGGCGCCAAGCAGATTCCGGTGTATCGCGGAACCGCGGACGCGGCCAAGTCCCTCGATGCGGCGATCCAGGCGCTTCGAGACGGCGAAGCGGTTGTCATCTACCCCGAGGGCACCATCACACGTGACCCGAAGCAGTGGCCGATGCAAGCCAAGACCGGCCTGGCCCGTCTCGTGATGCTGGTACCCGATATCCCCGTGGTGCCGATCGGCCAGTGGGGCGCCCAGAAGACCAGCCGACGTCGCTGGTTGACCCGCCGGCCGGTCGAGGCCAGCATCGGCCGACCGATGGACATGACGAAGTACCCGAGCGAGCTGTCGCTGGACACCTTGCGGGCCATCACCGACGACATCATGCGGGCAGTGCGCGACCTCGTCGCCGAGGTTCGCGGAGAGGATCCACCGGAAGCGTTTTACCGCCCGTCGGGTAAGACCCAGGCCGGTTGACGTCGAGTGGCCCCGATCGCTTGACAGAGACCTGGGTCACAGTGCCAGACTGGGGTCGCCCTGACCGCTATGCCGGGTGTTCGGTGCTGCTTTGACGTCGGTGGAGCAGACCGCCGCCGCTCGCCCGGAATGCCGTGAGGCGCCCGGTCCACATCTGGCCAGAGTGGCTCGGCCGCCCGTATTCGGCGCGGTTTCGTGACACCGGCAAGGGGAGTCCCCGCATGGCCACAGTCGACTTCGTGAACGCGTCCCGGATCTACCCGGGAGCGACCGTGCCGTCGGTCAACAAGCTGAACCTGAACATCGGCGACGGTGAGTTCATGGTTCTGGTCGGTCCCTCGGGTTCCGGCAAATCAACCGCGCTGCGCATGCTCGCGGGCCTCGAGGACGTCAACGAGGGCGCCATCATGATTAACGGCGTCGACGTCTCACGGAAGCCGCCCAAAGAGCGCGACATCGCCATGGTGTTTCAGAACTACGCGCTCTACCCGCACATGTCCGTAGCCGAGAACATGGGCTTCGCCCTCAAGCTCGCCGGCGTGAGCAAGGAGGAACGGGCAACGAAGGTCCGCGAGGCCGCGAAGCTGCTCGACCTCGAGCAGTACCTCGAGCGCAAGCCCAAGGCCCTGTCCGGTGGCCAGCGGCAGCGCGTTGCCATGGGACGAGCCATCGTGCGTTCGCCCAGCGTGTTTCTCATGGACGAGCCGTTGTCCAACCTCGACGCCAAGCTGCGCGTCGAGACGCGCGCGAACATCGCGGCGCTGCAGGCCCGTCTCGGCACCACGACGCTCTACGTCACGCACGACCAGGTCGAGGCGATGACGATGGGGCACCGCGTCGCGATCTTGAAGGAAGGCGGCTTCCTCCAGCAGGTCGACACTCCGCGCAATCTCTATGACCGGCCGGGTAACGCGTTCGTGGCCGGCTTCATCGGTTCCCCGGCGATGAACCTCCGGACAGCCCGCGTCGTGTCCGGCGGCGCCGAGCTCGGCGGCTGGACGGTGCCGCTGTCGCCCGAGGTGATGAGCGCGATCCAGAAGGACGGGCTCAACCAGATCACCCTTGGAATCCGACCCGAATCGTTCCACATGTCGCAGTCCGGCCAGGGCCTGACCTTGACCGTGAACCTGGTCGAGGAGCTTGGCGCCGATGCCTTCGTCTACGGGAACCTGCCCGGTGACGACCCGCTGTCTGACAGGCACTTCGTCGTTCGCTTCGACGGCCGCGTCCCGCCCCGACTGGGCGACACCATCACGGTCGAAGCGCGCCAGGGCGAGGAGCACGCATTCAACCCCGAGACTGGCGAGCGACTCGGCTAACGCTCGACGATCTACCCGACTCGCGATGGGGCGCCTGCGATCGCGGCGCCCCGTCGTCGCCGCGAGCTACCGGTTCACGCGCGTCGAGAACGGCAAGTGCCCGAGCTCGTGTGCGTGGCCTACCCACGCCGCCGGGCAATCTCGGCCAGCGCCACGGACGCCGCTACCGAGGCGTTGAGCGATTCGGTCGGGCCGGCCATCGGGATCGACACGGTGAGGTCGCAGGTCGCGGCCACGAGGCGCGACAACCCCTTGCCCTCCGAGCCGATCACGACCACCAGCGGGTCGTCCGTCACCTGCAGGTCGTAAAGCCCACTCGCGCCGTCCGCGGCCAGGCCGATGACGAACAATCCCGCCTGCTGCGCTTGCTTGAGCGCGCGGGGCAGGTTGGTTACCTGCGCGACGGGTAGGCGGGCGGCCGCTCCGGCCGAGGTCCGCCAGGCCGCCGCGGTCACGCCCGCGGCGCGCCGCTCGGGCAGCACCAGCCCGTGGCCACCGAAGGCCGCCGTCGAGCGGATTACGGCGCCGAGATTGCGGGGATCGGTCACGCCGTCCAATGCCACGAGCAACGGCGCCGTGGTGGCTTCCTCCGCGCGCGCAATCAGATCCTCGAACGAGTGGTAGGCGAACGGTGGCACTTGCAAGACGATCCCCTGATGCAGCAGACCGCCGGTGCGCCGATCCAATTCCGCCCGGCTCACCTCGAGCAGCGCGATGCCGCGATTGCCGGCCAGCCGCACGGCCTCGGTCAGCCGCTCGTCCGCCTCGAGTCCGAGGGCGACATAGAGCGCGGTCGCCGGAACCTTCGCTCGCAGCGCCTCGACGACCGGGTTGCGACCGACCAGCAGTTCAGCGGCGTCGACCCGCGTGCCCGCGCGTGGCCCTCGGCCGGCCGCCCGCCGCTCCGCCGCCGCCGCACGTCGGGCCGCCGGGTGACCTTTTCGTTCCTCGGCTCGCGGCGTCGGCCCCCGGCCGGCCAGGGCCTGTCGACCCTTTCCGCCGGTGCCGACGGTCGCCCCTTTCTTGCTCTTACGGATTGCGCCCTGTCGTTTCGAGTTGCCCGCCATCAGCCGTCCTTCAGCGACCAGCGGGGGCCGGCCGGAGTGTCTTCGATAGCGATGCCGGCTTGCGTGAGACGGTCGCGCAGGGCGTCGGCTTCGCCGAAGTCACGACGCGCCCGGGCGGCCTCCCGTCGCTCGAACACCAGCTGCACGAGCGCGTCGACCGTGTCGGTCAATGACGACTGCGCAACCGCCGGCCACTGGTCGGGAGCGACGCCGAGTACTCGCGCCATGCTCAGCACGGCTCCGGCGTTAGCGGCCGCGTCGGTCACAGTGCCGGAGTCCAACGCGCGATTGCCCTCGCGAACCATCGTGTGCAGCACGCTGAGCGCGCCGGGCACGCCGAGGTCATCGTCCATAGCGATCTCGAACTCGGCCGGCAAGCGTGCTGCCGAAACCTGGCCGATCGCATCGGCGCTGCGATTCAGGAAGTTCTCGATGCCGCGATACGCGACCGCGGCCTCGTCGAGCGCTGCTTCGGAAAACTCAATGTGCGACCGGTAGTGCGCCGCTCCGAGGTAATAGCGCAGCTCGACCGGTCGCCAGCGTTTGACGACCTCGTCGACGAACAGGGAATTGCCCAACGACTTCGACATCTTTTGACCGCCGGTCGTAAGCCACGCGTTGTGCATCCAGTACCGCGCAAAGCCGTCACCGGCCGCCACGGACTGGGCGATCTCGTTCTCATGATGCGGAAACACCAGGTCCAGGCCACCCCCGTGGATGTCGAACGTCGTGCCCAGGTAACGGGTGGCCATCGCCGAGCACTCGAGGTGCCACCCCGGTCGTCCGCGGCCCCACGGCGTAGGCCACGCCGCCGTGGCCGGCTCACCGGGCTTGTGTCCCTTCCACAAGGCGAAATCGCGTGGATCGCGCTTGCGGCCACCGCCTTCGGTGTCTCCGGCCGGTTGCATGTTCTCCGGCTTCTGGCCGGACAGCTCGCCGTAGGCGGGAAACGCGCGCACGTCGAAGTAAACATCACCATCGACGTCATAGGCGAATCCCTTGTCGATCAGGCGCTGGATCAGCTCCACCATCTCGGTGATGTGTCCGGTGGCCCGGGGTTCGTACGTCGGCGCCGCACAGCCGAGCGTCGTGTACGCCCGGGAGAACAACCGCTCGTTGACGGCGGCCCAGGCCCACCACTCGACACCGGCTTCCGCCGACTTGAGCAGGATCTTGTCGTCGATGTCGGTGACGTTGCGGACGAAGCTGACCTCGTAACCGCTGTAGGCCAGCCAGCGATTGAGGATGTCGAAGTTGACGCCGCCGCGAATGTGACCGATGTGTGGAGGCGCCTGAACGGTCGCACCGCAGAGGTAAATCGAGGCCTTGCCGGGTTCGACGGGTTCGAATGGCCGCACCGACCGGGACGCGGTGTCGAACAGGTGAAGTGCCACCGTTGCAGTTTAGGAGGCCCGGCGGCTACTCACGCTTGCCCGACTAAAGTTCGGCCATGAGCCCCCTGCGACCTGAGTCCGTGGTCATCTCGGTCGGGCGTCCGGCCCCTGTCGCCCACGCTCCGCTGAGCGTTCCCATCATGTTGACCGCGCCCTATCGGCACGCGCCTGACGACAACCACTACTCCCGCCAGCTGCCGACCGAAACGGTCACCGCATTCGAGGACGCGCTGGCCACGCTTGAAGGCGGCCACGCGATTGCGTTCTCGTCCGGCATGGGCGGCGCCTCGGCGATCATCGAGGCGCAGCACAGCGGCACCATCGCCGTCGTGCCGAACGCCGGTTACTCCGGCACGCTGATGCAGTTCGCCAAACAGCAAGAACTGGGCCGGATGACCCTTCGGTCCGTCGAGATCGGCGACACCGGCGCCGTGCTGGCCGCGCTGCGCGGCGCCGACCTGCTCTGGTTGGAGACGATGACCAACCCGATGCTGGACGTTCCTGAACTGGACGTCCTCATCCCGGCCGCGCACGAGGCCGGCGTGGACGTCTGTGTCGACAGCACCTTCACCACCCCGTTGGGTGTGCGACCGCTCGCTCTCGGGGCCGACGTGGTGCTGCACTCGGTGACCAAGTACCTCGGCGGCCATTCCGATCTGCTGATGGGCGTACTCGTCACCCGCTCGGCCGAACTGGCCGAGTGCCTGCGGGAACGACGGGCGCTCACCGGCGCGATCCCGGGCAGTCTGGAGGCCTACCTGGCCCTTCGCGGCGTGCGAACGCTGGCCCTGCGGTGGGAGCGTGCGCAGGCCAACGCCGGCGATTTGGCCGAGCGACTGGCGGCCCATCCCGGTGTGCGCGCCGTCCACTATCCGGGCCGACCGAGCGATCCGTTCCACGAGCGGGCCACGCGGCTGTTCACCGGCTACGGCGCGATGATCTGTTTCGAGGTCGCCGGAGACGCCCCTGCCGCCGAACGAGTCTGCGACGCGGTGCGTCTGATCACGCACGCCACGAGCCTCGGCGGGGTCGAGTCACTGATCGAGCGGCGGGCCCGTCACGAGGTGGACGCCGACTTCGGCACACCCGAGACACTGCTGCGATTCTCGGTGGGTATCGAGCACGTCGAGGATCTCTGGTCCGATCTCGAGCAGGCGCTTGCTCAGCTCTGAGCCGCCCCGACCGGATAGACCAGCGCGGTGGCGATCGCCGCGATTCCCTCGCCGCGACCGGTCAACCCGAGCCCGTCGGTGGTCGTCGCCGACAACGACACGGGCGCGCCGATCACGGCGGCGAGTACGCCTTCGGCCTCGGCGCGCCGCGGACCGATGCGCGGGGCGTTGCCGATCAACTGGACCGACACGTTGCCGATGGCCCAGTGACACTCGGCCAGCCGGACCGCGACCTCGCCCAGCAGAGCGACACCCGACGCCCCGGCCCAGCGGGGATCCGAGGTACCGAAGACCGAGCCTAGGTCGCCTGCGCCGGCCGCTGACAGCAACGCGTCACAGACGGCGTGGGCCACGACGTCGCCGTCCGAATGCCCCGAACAGCCATCGACACCGGGCCAACTGAGTCCGGCCAACCAGCACGGTCGGCCGGCTTCGACCGGATGCACGTCGACGCCCACGCCGACGCGGGGCAGCGCGGCCGCCGTCATCGGACAACCGCTTCGGCCACCAGCAGATCCCACGGCCTGGTGATCTTGAACGACTCGTCCGCGCCCGCGACGACCTCGACCGGGTAGCCGGCGTATTCGACCAGCGCGGCGTCGTCGGTGACCGGTGAGTCCAACGCGTGCGCCGCGATGAGCACGTCCCGACGGAACCCTTGCGGTGTCTGCACGCTGACCAGGTGTGCCCGGTCGAGCGTGGCACTGACGAAGCCGGTGTCGTCGACCAGCTTGACGGTGTCGGTGACGGGCACGGCGGGGATCGCGGCGACCGCCCCCCGTCGCAGGGCGGCGACGACCCGGGAGATGACCTCGCCCGGTACGAACGGCCGAGCGACGTCGTGGACAAGCACCGCGTCCACGTCCAACGCGAGCGCGGCGAGGCCGGCATTGACCGATTCCTGACGGGTCTGCCCGCCGGCGACGACCGTCACGCCCGCCTGCGCCGCCTCGGTCAGGTGCGAGGCGGGGGCGACGACGATGACGTCACGCACGTCGGGATGGGTGCGAAATCGATCGAGGACATGGGCGAGCAGGGTGCGACCACGAACCACGCAGAACGCCTTGGGCACGTCGTCGCCGAGCCGGCTGCCGCTTCCGGCGGCGACGAGAACGGCGGCGACGGTCAGCCGACCGTCGCCGTCAACCGCGTCAGCTATGAAACCCGTCAGGCGACGGCCTCGGCCAAGACCTCGTCGAGCACGATCTCGGCCTTGTCCTCGTTCGTGCCCTCGGCCAGCGCCAGCTCACTCACGAGGATCTGGCGTGCCTTGGCGAGCATGCGCTTCTCCCCCGCCGACAGGCCGCGGTCCTTGTCCCGGCGCCAGAGGTCGCGCACGACCTCGGCGACCTTGTTCACATCACCCGAGGCGAGCTTCTCGCCGTTGGCCTTGTACCGGCGCGACCAGTTGGTCGGCTCCTCGGTGTGCGGCGCGCGCAGCACCTCAAAGACGCGATCGAGACCCTCTTGACCGACGACATCGCGCACGCCGACGATCTCGGCATTGTCAGCCGGGACGAGGACGGTCAGATCGCCCTGAGCGACCTTCAGTCGGAGGTAGATCTTGGTCTCGCCCTTGATCGTGCGCTGCTCTATCGCCTCGATCTTCGCTGCCCCGTGATGCGGGTAGACAACGGTTTCACCGACGGTGAACGTCATGTGTTCGGGCCCCTTTCCACTGCGCTTAAGTTTAACACGCGCAACCTCGCCTCAGGACGCGAAATGTCCTTTTTGAGAAACGTAAACGTCCGCATTCTCCCCATGTTCGATAGGAAATGAGACTTGACAAGCGGTGGCCATTGGTGCTGTCGCTTGCCAGCTTCGCCACAACCGTCCGCGACCGTGACGCCACCCTTACATCGGCAGTCGAGCGCGACGTCGATCAACATGACGCGACCCTCGGCAGCCGCGACGTGGGCGGTCGCTAGGCTGTCGACGACGTCCTGTCCGAACGGGTCGTCGGCCACCGGCCGGGACTCCCGGGCGCTGGGTAGGTCAGTGAACGGTCGTCACGAGGGCCGCGCGAGGAGTGGACGTGAGCGCAGAGCACGGCAGCCCGTCTGAGTCCGCCGTCGGAGTACGACGTCGGATGAGCGGGCGGGTGCGCACGCTCGTCGCCGTAGTCGCCGCCGCCGGCCTGCTCGTGGCCGGATTGTCCGGCTGCGCGGCCGGCCAGCACGCCGCCACCGCGGAGGAGACGCCCGTCACCGACGGCGTTTCGGCCAACGTCGGGCCGATCAACATCCGCAACGCGGCCATCCAACCGCCGTTCGGCAACTCCTACTCCGCCGGCTCCGCCGCCGCGTTGACGATGGTGATCGTGAACAGTGGCCGGACCGACGACCAGCTGACGTCGGTGACGACGTCCGCGGCGAGTTCAGCGACCTTCTTCGCCAACGGCGCGGCCGCGACCGCGGCGCCGATGCCCGTCTCCAGCTCCTCGAGCCCCGCTACATCGACGACCCGCTCCGGTTCGTCTGCTTCCTCGGCGAGCTCGCCGGTCAGCGGCGCGCCTGCGTCCAGCGGCCAGACGAGCCTGCCGCTGCCGGCCGGCCAGTCGGTGCGCATCGGCCTCAACTCGAACGACGCCGTGATCCAGCTATCCGGGCTCCGGTCCGAGTTGTCGCCGGCCCAGCCGGTCAGTATCACGATGACGTTCAAGAACGCTGGCTCGGTCACGTTCACCCTGGCGGTGCGGCTCTCGACCAGCACGCCGAGCGCCCCGACGCTGGCCACGACCCATCCGGAAACCGAGTCCTGAGTCGATCGGCCGTCCTCGCCCCGTGCGCATCCGCGTGGCCTAGCCGATTGTGTCGGCGGCCGGCTCTAGTGTCCCCGACGTGAGCAAGCCCACCGCCATCAAATCCGCTCGCCGCGCCGCACCTACCTTCCGCTGCACCGAGTGCGGCGCCAGTTCGCCTCGCTGGGTCGGTCGCTGCCCCGAATGCCAGGCCTGGGGCACCGTCGCCGAAGCCGGAGTGAGCGCCACGCCCATCGCGCTGACCCCCGGGCCGGTCACCGCACCGGCGCGCCGGATCGCCGAGCTCGACCCGACGCTGGCAGAGGCGCGCCCGACCGGGGTCAGCGAACTCGATCGCGTGCTCGGCGGCGGCCTGGTGCCCGGCTCGGTCGTGCTGCTGGCCGGCGAACCGGGAATCGGCAAGTCGACGTTGTTGCTCGAGGTCGCGAAC
>JAFAWL010000147.1 GCA_019241805.1 Actinomycetota bacterium | reverse complement strand
AAGCCGGGGGAGTATCGGTCGGGCTGGGTATTGAATTGCCGTTCGAGCAGTCACTGAACGACTGGGTCGACATCGGCATCAACTTCCGTTACTTCTTCGCCCGCAAGACGATGTTCGTGAAGTATGCGCAAGCGTTCGTGATCATGCCGGGCGGGTTCGGCACGCTCGACGAGCTGTTCGAGTCGCTCACCCTGGTGCAGACCCGAAAAGTCACTCGGTTTCCCGTCATCCTGTACGGCCGCGACTATTGGCAAGGCCTGCTGGACTGGATGCGCACCAGCGTGCTACCCGGCGGGAAGATCAACGAGGCCGACCTCGACTTGATCTCGGTCAGCGATGACGTCGACGAGATCGTGCAGCAGATCCTCGACGCGGAATCGGAACGCTCGAGCCAGGCCGAGATGGAAGATCGCGCCGTCAGTCGGCTTTCACACGACGCCCAGTAAGCCATCCATGGCTGTTGTCTGCGTCTACTGCTCGTCGTCGGAGACGATCGATCGCTCCTACATCGAGCTCGCCACCCAGGTCGGGCGCGCATTGGCCGAACGCGGCCATTCCCTCGTCAGCGGCGGCGGCCGCGTCTCGATGATGGGCGCCGTCGCCCGAGCCGCCCGCGCCGGCGGTGCGCACACGGTCGGCGTGATCCCGACCCACCTGCTGGCCTACGAGGTCGCCGACACCGACGCCGACGAGTTGATCGTGGTGGACACGATGCGCGAGCGAAAGAAGATCATGGACGAGCGGGCCGACGCATTCGTCGCTCTGCCTGGCGGTATCGGCACCTTCGAGGAACTGTTCGAGGTCTGGACCGCCAACTCGCTGGGCATGCATGCCAAACCCGTCGCCGTGCTCGACGACGGCGACTTCTACCAACCGCTCTGGGATTTTCTTGAGGGGCTTGAGCGACGCGGCTTCGTCCGGCGAACCGCGCTCGACGTGTTGCATCGCGTCCGTACGGTCGAGGCCTTGTTCGAGGTCGTCGAGCGGACCCTCTGAGATGAAGGGGCTGGTTCGGCTGGGCGGGCGCGCGATGGCGGGTTCGCCGTAGTCGGACCGACGTGTCACGATCGTCGCCGTGGAATCGCTGCTGCTCTACGGACTGCTGGCCGTCGTCGCAGTCGCGGCGCTCTACGGCCTGGCGGTGCTGGTGTTGCCCGGTGGTGAGCAGCTGGCGCCCCCCGCGCCGGATATCCAGCTTTGGGCGCTCGCCGAGGCGCCGTTAGAGCCAGGTGATGTAGAGAACGTCCGTCTGCCGGTCGGGCTGCGGGGCTACCGGTTCGCCGAAACAGATCTGCTGCTGGACCGACTGACCGAGGAGCTGCGCGACCGCGACGCCCAGATCGCCGAGCTGCGGACCCGTCTGGGCCTGGTCGGCGTCGAGTTCGATGAGGACGCCTATCGGCCGCCGGCCGCACGGGCAGAGTCGCCGGAGCCGACCGAGACACCGGGATACTCGCGGGCGGACGCTTCGAGTGACCGACTCGCCGCCGGTGGCGATCGGCCGATCGCCACCGGCGAACCGGACCGCCCGGTCGATGGTGACTGACCATCGCATCCGGTGCGGCTGGGCGACCTCCGCACCCGAGTACGTCGCCTATCACGACGACGAATGGGGTCGGCCGCTGCACGGTGATCGCGAGCTGTTCGAGCGAATGAGCCTGGAGGCATTCCAGTCCGGCCTCTCGTGGCTGATCATTCTGCGGAAACGGCCCGGATTCCGGAAAGCCTTCGCCGACTTCGACGTTGAAACGATCGCTGCCTTCGACGACGGCGACATCGCCCGGCTGCTCGACGACGCCGGGATCGTGCGCAACCGCGCCAAGATCGAGGCGACGATCAACAACGCGCGGCGCATCGTCGACGCCGTGCCCGAGGGGCTGGACGCGCTGCTCTGGTCCTTCGCGCCGACAGGCCAGCGCCCCAACCCGGAAACTCTGGCCGACGTGGCCTCGACTTCGGCCGAATCAATCGCGATGGCCAAGACGTTGAAGAAGCGAGGCTTCCGATTCGTCGGTCCGACGACGGCTTACGCACTGATGCAGGCCACCGGAATGGTCGACGATCACGTCGCCACCTGCTGGCGGGCCGCCCGGTCGCGCCGGTAGTCCGGCCGACGAGCGTGCCGGCTCAGCTGTCGGCGCCGTCGATCTGCATCTCGTCGAGGTCCGGTTCGTCCCCGTCGTCGTCGGTCAGCCCCGGACGGTCCGTCGGCGCGGCCGGAGCAGCGGACGGCGCGTGCTGGGACTGAGCCCGGCCGGGCCCGACTTCGGCGTTCCACCTGTCTAGCCTCGCCTGCAAAGCCGGGCCTGACGGGCTCTGCATGCGCGCCAGCACGCGGGTGACCGCTTCGACGCCTTCGTCGTCCTCCAGACCCTCGAAGACCTCGTCGATTCGCTCCGGATGGGCGTCCAGATGCTCGGCGATTTCACCGGCGGCCAGGTGTCCCTGTTCGTAAGCGACGAGGATGGATCCGATGTCTGAGCCGCCGGTCTCCGCCGGCTCGATCGGTTGCGGTCCTGGTGGCGCGGGTGGCCCGAACCTCGTCACTCGGGCGGTAGCTCTCACGGCCCGGGTCACCGCCGGACCGGCGCCGGCGTCAAGCACGCTCAGCACGGCGGCGACTTGCGTGTCGGTCAACTGCTCCATCACGATCTCGGCCATGGCCGGGTAGCGCCTGAGGTACTCGGCGATCTGGCCCTCGGACCACTCCCGACAGTCGGGGGCGGCCACGGTGTCCCATCCTTCGCCCTGATCGTCCGTCTCATCGCCGGTCAGATCGATCACGACTGGTTGCGGCGCCGGCGCACCACTGGTGCTCGCCCTCGTGCTCGTCGTCGTCCCGGCCGTCCCGGTCGCCGTGGTCGTCCCGGCCGTCCCGGCCGTCCCGGTCGCCGTGGTCGTGGTCGTGCTCGACGGCGAATCATCGGGGACCGCGTATCTCGCCGCGAACCGGTGGAGCTGATCGAGTTCGGCCAGTTGCTCCGAGGTGAGCATCGCATAGTTCGGATGCACGAAGTTGCTGGCGTCAGGGGCGGTCGGTGGGAGAGCGTCGTACCGGATCAGCGGACCCGGGCCCTTGCCCAGACGGCGCAGTTCGTCCGCGACGGCGGTGTACGCGTTCCCCCAGTTCTGCGACCTTGCAATACGCAGGAGAGCTTCGAGCACGTCAGGTGTCAGTAACTGCAGCTCAGCATGAGCTGCGACCGCGACTGAGCCGACGCCGAATTCGAGCTGACTGGCGAGTGCCTCGAGGTCCTCTGCGAGTTGTTCGTTGAGTCGTGGAGCAGACACTATGAGCCTTTCCTCGCCTGCACGAGACGATCGCGTTCGTCGGCGTGTTCACACACCGAGCTTTGATGTGCGGCGACGGTAGCCAGACTGAAGCGTCGCTCGACACTGAGATTCACGCAGTTCCGGCTGGTGATTTCGGCAGCCACCGACATCGACGGTGGTGACTTCTGACGGCGCGACTCGACCGCCGGCCTCTCACCAGGCACGACTTTGCACTCGTTGTGCACGCTTGACCGCGTCCAAACCCTGGGCTGCAGCCCACACAACGAGTGCAGAGTTCGACTCAGGGGTCGCGTCCGGGGGTTACTTCCTGCGACGCTCACGTAGAGGCGCCGGCCCTCGCCACATGTCAGCGCCCGACGAAAACCGCCGGCTGCTTGGCGACGAACGCGCTGGTCGCATTGCGATGGTCTTCGGTCGCGCCGGCCGCTGTTTGCAATTCGGCCTCTTTCGCCAACGCTTCGCGCAGGGTGGAATTCGCGCCGTAGGCCAGCGACTGCTTGATCGCGGCGTAGGCGAGGGTGGGCCCGGCAGCCAGGCGCGCGGCCAGTTCGTGCGCCGCCGGCAACACCCGACCGGGATCGACCACCGCGTTCACCAAGCCCATCTCGAGGGCCGGCTCGGCGTGGACCGGTTCGGCCAGCAAGGCCAGCGCCGTCGCCCGGGCCGTCCCGATCAGTCGGGGCAGCGTCCACGACACCCCGCTGTCGAGCGTGAGCCCCACATTGGCGAACGCCAACAGAAATGACGCGGTCGAGGCCGCGATCCGGAAATCGCATGCGAATGCCAGCCCCGCGCCGGCTCCGGCCGCGACCCCGTTGACGGCCGCGATCACGGGCTTCGGCATCTCGGACAGGCCGAGCACGATCGGGTTGTAATGCTCGGCCACCGTCGTGACCGGATCCAGGCCGGCGTCCAGCAGTCCCAGATGCTCGCGCAGGTCCTGCCCGACGCAGAAGCCACGGCCCGATCCCGTCAGCACCACCGCCCGCACGGACGGATCAGCCCGCACCTCGGCCAGCCCGTCGATGAGTGCCGTTTTCAGGGCGACGTCGAGCGAATTCATCGACTGCGGTCGGTTGAGCGTGAGGGTTGCGACACCCTCGGCGCGCTCGATCATCAGCACGTCGGTCACGGCGGGTGACGCTACCGCTGATCAGCGCCACCGGGCGCGGCCATACCCCTGGACTTTGGTCTGCCGCGACGATGCTGGACAATGGGGACAGTGAACCGGCCGGACCAGCTCCGGCGATCGTGACGAGCGCATCGAGCGCTCACCTGAGGAGGCACGCATGGCGGCCATGAAGCCGCGGACGGGCGATGGCCCGCTCGAGGTGACCAAGGAGGGTCGCGGCATCGTCATGCGCGTCCCGCTCGAAGGCGGGGGCCGGTTGGTCGTCGAGATGACGCCTGACGAGGCCACCGCATTGGGTGACGCTCTGAAATCCGTCGTCGGCTGACCAAGCCGCTGCGCGTCCCGGCCCCGGAACGTCGAGTCTCCACTCGGCGGACCGGGGCCGAATTGTGTCCGGCCCGATCGGGCTTGCGGCGTTCGCCGCCGGGGCCCGTGAGCCGACCTGAACGCCACGAGGCAAGATCGCTGCGTGACCACTGTGCGCGCCGCGGCCGGCACCGGCCCGGGCCGGGTGCTCGCGCTCACCGTCGGGCCGTCCGGTCCCGATCTGCGCGCGGTGCCGGACGCCGTCCTCTCGGCTCGTATCCGCGCCCGCATCGCCGCAGTCGGCGCGATCGAGGATCGGCCCGGCGCCCTGCTGGACCTGCCGGGATCCACCCGGCTGTTGCTGGTCGGCCGGGGTCGCGGCTCCACCGCCGAAGCTCGAGAAGCGGGAGCGGCCGTTGCCCGCAACGCTCCACACGACGAGCCGGTGCAGATCGCGCCGCGCCCGGTAGACCTCGCGGGTCTGGTCGAGGGTGTGATCCTCGCGGCGTATTCGCCGCGATTCGGCGATTCCGACGAGCGGGTGTTCGAGATCGTCGGAGCCGGGCGTTCGCGGGTGCTCGAACGCTCACGCGTGCTGGCCGAGGCGACCACCTGGACGCGGACCATGGCCAACACGCCGGCCTCGGTCGAGACGCCGGCCTGGTTCGGCGAGCGGGTGAGTGACGAACTGTCACCACTGGGCATCGAAGTGATCGTTCGCGACGAGCGATGGCTGCGTCAGGTTGGTTTCGGTGGCGTGCTCGCGGTCGGCAAGGGCTCGGCATCGCCTCCTCGCCTGGTGGAAGCGCACTGGCGTGGGCCGATCGAGGGACGCGGCGCGCGGCGGCCGCTCGTGCTGGTCGGTAAGGGGATCACGTTCGACACCGGCGGATTGCAGATCAAGTCCGGGCCGAACATGCGCTCGATGCACACCGACATGTCCGGCGGTGCCGCGGTGATCGGCGCGTTGGCGGCGACGGCCCGACTCGGCCTGCCGGTTGCGGTCAGCGCCCTCGTGCCCCTGGCCGAGAACTCGTTCTCCGGGTCCGCGATGCTGCCCGGCGAGGTGATCACGCACTACGGCGGCCGGACGTCCGAGGTCACCAACACCGACGCCGAAGGACGGCTCGTGCTCGCCGACGCCCTCGCCTACGCCGTCGACCGCCTCAAGCCGTCGGCGCTCGTCGACATCGCCACGCTCACGGGCGCCATGAAGGTGGCCCTCGGTCTGGACACTGCCGGATTGTTCAGCACCTCGGACGAGATCGCGGACGGTCTGGCCGAAGCCGCCCGGTCCAGCGGCGAGGCCATCTGGCGAATGCCGATCGACACCGCCTACGAATCGAGCCTTCGCTCCGATGTGGCGGACGCGATCAACTCCCCTGGAAATCCCGGCGCCGTGACCGCAGCGTTGTTCCTGCGCCACTTCGTCGGCCGGGTGCCGTGGGCGCATCTGGACATCGCCGGTCCGGCCCGGTCGACTGTCGATGCCGGCGTGTTGCGTATGGGCGCCACCGGCTTCGGGGCTCGGCTGCTGGCGACGTGGATCGAGTCCATGACGCCGACCGCTCGGCGACGGTGAGCGTCAGCCGCGTTTCACCGACTGGTAGAGCTCGACCGTCTGGGTGGCGATCGCAGCCCAATCGAAATCGCGGACCGCGCGAACACGTCCGGCACGGCCCATGACGTCGAGTTTTCCCGGATTGCGGACGAGTGCGTTCACCGCCGCGGCCAGGCC
>JAFAWL010000068.1 GCA_019241805.1 Actinomycetota bacterium | reverse complement strand
CCTGCTCGATGGCCGGGACGACGCCGCCGAATTCCTCGACGCGGTTCATCAGCGCCACCACCTCGGCCTCGATCTCGTCGGTCATCGCCTCAATCACATAGGAGCCCGCGAACGGATCGACGGTGGCGGTCACGTCGGTCTCGTAGGCGATCACCTGTTGGGTGCGCAGGGCCAACCGGGCCGCCCGCTCCGTCGGCAGAGCGATCGCCTCGTCGAACGAGTTCGTGTGCAACGACTGGGTGCCACCGAGCACAGCGGCCAACGCTTGCACCGAGACCCGGATCAGGTTGACCTCCGGCTGCTGTGCGGTCAGCTGCACGCCGGCCGTCTGCGTATGGAAACGCAACATCTGCGACTTCGGGTTGGCGGCACGGAACTCGTCGCGCATGATGCGGGCCCAGATTCGACGAGCGGCCCGAAACTTCGCGATCTCTTCCAAGAACGTCGTCCGTGAGACGAAGAAGAAGGCCAGGCGCGGGGCGAAGTCGTCGACCGCGAGACCGGCCGCGATAGCCGCCCGCACGTACGCCACCCCGTCGCTCAGCGTGAAGGCGACCTCCTGTGCGGGATTGGCTCCGGCCTCGCCCATGTGATAGCCGGAGATCGAGATGGTGTTCCACCGCGGGATCTCCGCCGCGCAGTAGGCGAAAGTGTCGGTGATCAACCGCAGGGAGGGCGCGGGCGGAAAGATGTACGTCCCGCGCGCGATGTATTCCTTGAGCACGTCGTTCTGGATCGTGCCGTTGAGCCGATCGCCGGACACGCCCTGCTCTTCGGCCACGAGTTGGTAGAGCAGCAGCAACACCGACGCCGGCGCGTTGATCGTCATCGAGGTCGAGACCTGATCCAGCGGGATGCCGTCGAACAGTGTGCGCATGTCGTCGATCGAGTCGATTGCCACGCCGACTTTGCCCACCTCGCCGTGCGCCAGTGCGGCGTCGGAGTCCATACCCATCTGCGTCGGCAGGTCGAAGGCCACCGATAAACCCGTCGTGCCGGCCCGCAGCAGTTGGTGGTAGCGCGCGTTGCTCTGCGCGGCGGTGCCGAAGCCCGCGTACTGCCGCATCGTCCACGGCCGCTCGGTGTACATCGTCGGGTAGACGCCGCGGGTGAACGGGTACGCGCCCGGGCGGCCCAGTCGTTCGGCCAGGCCGGGGCCGACGTCCTCGGCGGAGTAGACCGGCGCGATGTCGAAACCGGATTGGGAACCTCGTGTCATCGCCTCTCCTGCCGCTGACGGCCCGACTCGGCCGATCCGACGAGCCTGCCAGCCTTCGGGCGCAACCAAGAAGTAGATGTGGGAAATCCGCGATCGGAAACGGCGTTGATCACCGGCTCGTTGGTGACTACATGCAGCGTCCGTACTCGGTGCGCCTGAAGGCGGCCGCCCGGCGGAGCGGCCTCGTGACGCTGTTGCTCGCACTGCTCGCGGCGCCGACGCTGCTACTGACGCCCGCGGCGACCGCGGCGAGCGCCCCGCAACACCACCACCCGCACCCGGTCGTGATGGCGGCCTTGCTGAGCACGACGGCCGCGACGGATCACCGGGCGACGGGGGCCGACCTGAGGGCGCACACGGGTGTCGACGTCATCGCCGCCACACCCCTGCCCGCGACGCCCATCGCGGTGCATCAGACGGACAGCGACAACACAGCCGACTCCGAAAGGGGACGTGGGCCGCCGACGCAGGCTTGATCCACCTGCCCAGTCGACGACTCTCGTAAAGGAGTTCGACATGCCCACACCAGTGGCGCATGGGACGGATCCGTCCGCCATCACCGATGCGCAGCAGGCTGCGCTTCGGATCCAACTCGTCCAACAGCGCAGGTTTCGGCTCGAGCAGCTGGCCACACTCGACCGGCTCGCGTTCCGAGTCTGCGCGCGTGGCACTGCTGCCGACCTCGAGGTGCATGACCAGCTCGTCAGCGGAGCCCGAGCGGCGCTAACCGACGTCGATGCCGCGATCGACCGGATGAACGCGGGCAGCTACGGCCGCTGCGCCTTCTGCGGCGAAACGCTACCGATCGAACGGTTGGAGGTGCTCCCGCACGTCGCGTTGTGCATGAGTTGCCAACGCGTCCAGGACGCGCTGCGGTAACCCGTGTCCGGCCGTGGCCCTCGGGGCCGGAACCAGCCGGTCCGGACCCGAGGGCCGACCACGGCGATTCCAGCCATATCTGCGCCGTCCTTGGTGACCACTGGTGAGGACAGCCGGCGGTTATTTCGGGCGTAGGCTGCCCGGCTGTGACGACACCGGAGCCCGAAAGTACGACCGCGACGGCCGCTGCCCTGCTGGCCGAGCTGACCGGTGCCCAGCGGCACGATGTCGCCCTTGTCCTCGGCTCGGGCTGGGTGCCGGCCGTCGACGCGCTGGGCGCGGCCGACGCCGAATTTCCCGTGACCGAGCTGCCGGGCTTCCTGCCACCCGCCGTCGCCGGCCACGCCGGGCGCGTCCGTTCTTTGTCGGCTTCCGGGCAACGCGTGCTGGCGTTCCTGGGCCGTACGCATCTCTACGAGGGACGCGGCGTAGAGCCGGTGGTGCACGGCATCCGGGTCGCCGCCGCCGCCGGCTGCCGCATCGTGATCCTCACCAACGCGTGCGGCGGCCTGCGACCCGGCATGGCCGTCGGCGATCCGGTGCTGATCAGCGACCATCTCAACCTCACCGGCACCACGCCGCTGCTGGGCCCCCGCTTCGTCGATCTCACCGATCTGTATTCAGCCCGGCTGCGCGGCCTGCTGCGCGAGATCGATCCGAGCATTGCCGAGGGCGTATACGCACAGTTCCACGGACCGCAGTACGAGACGCCGGCCGAGGTCAGGATGGCCGGTGCGCTCGGCGCTGACCTGGTCGGAATGTCGACCGCGTTGGAGGCGATCGCCGCCAAGGCCGAGGGCTGTGAGGTGCTGGGCTTGTCGCTGGTCACCAACCTGGCCGCGGGAATCACCGGCGAACCGCTGGACCATACGGAGGTCCTGGCGGCCGGCCGAGCGTCCGCGAGCCGGATGGGTGGCCTGCTCGCGCAACTGCTGGCCCGGCTGTGAGCACGCGACGGTGACCGCCAGCCGCGCCGAGATCGAGGCCTGGATCGCCGACGAGGTCGATTCGGGCGCCGCGGCCGAACTTCGATCGCTGCTCGATCGGGGTGCGGACGCGGAACTGGCCGATCGGTTCAGTGGTCCGCTCACGTTCGGCACCGCGGGTCTGCGGGGACCGCTGCGGGCCGGGCCCAACGGCATGAATCGCACGGTCGTACGCCGCGCCGCGGCCGGTCTCGCCGCCTGGCTGGGCACCGCCGCACCCGCCGGCGCCCGCGTGGTGATCGGCTACGACGGGCGTCACGGCTCGATCGACTTCGCCCGTGACTCGGCGGCGATCTTCTGCGCGGCCGGCTTCGACGCCTGCCTGATGCCGCGCCTGTTGCCGACTCCCCTGCTCGCCTTCGCCGTCCGACACCTGGACGCACACCTCGGCGTCATGGTCACGGCATCGCACAATCCGCCCCAGGACAACGGTTACAAGGTTTACGTCGGTGACGGCGCCCAGATCGTCCCGCCGACCGACGCCGAGATCGAGCAGGCGATCCGTGGCATCGGAGCGGCCCGTGATATTCCCCTGGCCGACGGCTACCGGACGCTGTCCGATTCGATCGTCGAGGACTACGTCACGGCCGTGTCGGCCCTGGCCGGCGCCGGCAGCCGCGAACTGCGGATCGTGCACACCGCGATGCACGGCGTCGGCACCGAAGTGATCACCAAGGTATTCGCGGCGGCCGGCTTCGCCCCGCTGATCTGCGTGCCGGCGCAGGCCGCGCCCGACCCCGAGTTTCCCACCGTCGCCTTCCCGAATCCCGAGGAACCCGGCGCGATCGACCTCGCGCTCGCGCTGGCTCGCGAACAGGGAGCCGACATCGTCATCGCGAACGACCCCGATGCCGACCGTTGCGCGGTGGCGGCTTCGTTCGACGGGCAGTGGCGGATGTTGCGCGGTGACGAAGTCGGCGCGTTGCTGGCCGACGTCTTGATGCGTCGCGGCGTTCGCGGCACGTACGCCACGACGATCGTCTCCTCGACCCTGCTGCGGGCGATGGCCGAACAACGCGGCTTTGCTTACGCCGAGACGCTCACCGGTTTCAAGTGGATCTCGCGGGCGGCGCCCGACCTGGCCTATGGCTACGAGGAAGCCCTGGGTTACGCGGTCGCACCGAACCTGGTCCGCGACAAGGACGGCATCAGTGCAGCCCTGCTCGTCGCGGAGTTGGCCGCCGATCTCGCCGCCAATGGTTCGTCGCTGCCGGCCCGCCTGGACGAGCTGGCCGCGGAATTCGGTCGGCACACCACCGACCAACTCTCGGTCCGGGTCGACGATCCCGCCGACATCGCAGCGATGATGACGCGGTTGCGTGACCAACCCCCGACAACCCTGCTCGGAGAGCCGGTGACGATCACCGACCGCCTGCCGGAGGCCGATGTGCTCACCTTCACCTGGCCCGCCGGGCGCGCCGTCGTGCGCCCCTCTGGGACAGAGCCGAAGCTCAAGGCCTACCTCGAAGTCGTGGTCGAAGGTTCGGCTGAGCTGGGACGGGACCGCGTCGGCCGACTTCGGGCCGAGGTCGCGGCCGCGCTCGGGGTACGCGCCTGATACATCAACCACGCCCGATCGATCAGTTGCGCCCGGTCGATCAGTTGCGCCCGATCGATCAGTTGCGCCCGATCGAGAAAGCGCTCCCGATCATGCTCAGCAGCCGGGCGGCGTCGAACGGCGCGTGCCCGTGCGCGTCGTTGTCGAAGTAGACGTAGGCATCCATTCCGCGAGCGTCCCAACGACTGATTCGTTCGGCCCAGCCTCGTAATTCCTGATCGTTGTAGCGGCTCGTATAGAGCTGCGTCGCGCCGTGCAGCCGGATATAGCCGAAGTCGGCGGTGTCGACGTCCAGCTGCGGGAAACGGCCGGCGCTGTCCGAAATTACCAGCGCGACGCCGTGCTCCCGCAAAATGTCGTAACAGCGTTCAGTGCGGAAGCTCTCGTGTCGCACCTCCAGTGCGTGCCGCATCGGCCGCGACCGTCGTACCGCGAACCACGAACGTTGCTGCAGCCGCTCATCGTGGCCTCGGGCAACGCGCGCCGCCTCGGTCGTCGTTCGCGGCAACGAACTGGCGAATTCGCGCAGGAGGTCCGCGTCGAACGACATCGTCGGCGGCAACTGCCAGAGCAACGGTCCGAGCCGCGGCCCCAGCGCCAATACGCCCGAGGCGAGGAAGTTGGCCATAGCCGTGCGACTGCCCAAGCGCTTCATGTGGGTGATGTAGCGGCTGCCCTTCACTGCGAACACGAACCCGTCCGGCGTCTGCTCGACCCAACGTCGATACGACTCGGGGCGCTGCAGCCGATAGAACGAGGCGTTCAGTTCAATCGACGGGAACTGTTCGGCGGCGTAAGCCAGTTCCGCTCGTTGGGGTAGCCCCTTGGGATAGAACCGTCCACGCCAGGACGGATAGTTCCAGCCGGAAATGCCGACGAAATGGCTACTCATGTCGCGCTGGTTGTTCCCCGCTTCGGCCCGTCAGTCACGCGATTGGCGCCGAGCGGGTCCAGCTAGGCCAACAGCGTCCAGACGATATCGATCCCGACGGGCCGCGATCCGGCCGAGTGCGGTCCCAAATAGTCGGCGCGCCCCTCGTCCGTCAGCGCCATGAATCCCCCGTCGTCGCAGGCATAGGGAAAGCCCTCGTCACCGACCGCGGGTACCGCCGCGATCGCGAGTACGCACTGCGCCCCTGACACGAGCCGCACGCCCCACGGCGCGCCGGCCCCACTCGGCGGCGTCGTGGCCGCGCCGTCGAGCGCCGGGTTCGTTCGCAGGGCCACGGCCGCAGACCACGGTGCGATCACACAGTGCAGCGAGGTATCCCATGCCACGACGAAGCACGGGTCCAGGATCGTCAGGCCCTCGGTGCAGCGATAGGCACCCGCCGCGACGGCCGACGCGGCGAAGCAAGCGCCGTCAGCGCGACGCGCGATCGGTCGGGACGACAGTTCGGTCGCCGACAAGATGACCTGGGCCGGTTTGAGATCAGTAACGACCGTCGTCGTGAGCGGTCGGTGCTCGCTCGCGGGGGCGTGAGCGCCCGTGTCCGCCCAGGCCGACGAGAACAACGCACCAAGAAGCGTGCCGAGAATCAACAGCGTGAACAGGCCGATCAACGGCCGCCGGTGAGGGGAGCGCACCCCGATCCAGAGTCAGCTGCCCCGTCGCTGATACGTGCTGATGCCAGCACGGCTATCGCTATCGCTACCGCGGTCCGCTGCGACACTGTTCGGACCCGCTACCGCGGTCCGAACTGCCTATCTCCGGCGTCGCCGAGGCCCGGCACGATGTAGGCGTCCTCGTTCAGGCCGTCGTCGATGCTCGCCGTGACGATCAGCGCGGCCAGGCCGCTCTCCTCGATCCGCCGCACTCCTTCCGGAGCGGCCAGCGCGCAGATGACGCTGACGTCAGTGGCCCCGCGTGAGGCGAGCAACGTCAGACAATGCAGCAGCGATCCGCCGGTGGCGAGCATCGGGTCGACGACGATCACCGGTCGACCGGCCAGCGAGTCCGGCAGCGAGGCCATATAGGCGTTCGGTTCGTGGGTCTGCTCGTCCCGGGCGACCCCGACGAAGCCCATCTGCGATTCCGGTAGGAGGTTGAACGCGGCCTCGGCCATGCCGAGCCCCGCCCGCAGGACCGGCACCAACAACGGCGGGTTACCGATCATCGTCCCGTCGGTCGGGCCCACCGGCGTCACGACCGGGATCGAGCGCACCTCCAGCTTGCGAGTGGCCTCGTAGACCAACAGCGTCGCCAGCTCACGCAGCGCAGCCCGGAATTCGGCATTACTGCTGTCCTTGTCGCGCATTACGGTCAGCCGCGACTGCACGATGGGATGGTCGACGACAAGTGTCCGCACGGTGCACACCCTAGCCTCGCGCCCACCGCAACGCCGGACGCATGACCGATCTCCCCGGTCGCCCCGACCCCCGCCGTTTTCGTCAAATTTGCACAATGTTCGCCCGTCCGGCCGGCCCTACGGTTCGGGAGGTCCGGACCGTAGGCGATGATGCCGGCCGGTCGGACTCGCACCGGCGACGCGCGAGCCACCGAAGGGAGCTTCGATGATCGGTTGGAAGCTGGTCTACGGCGGGCGGACCCCGCCGCCGGGCGCGGTCGTACGGCCCGGCGAACGTCTGTCGTCGCTTCGGATGGCCGGTCTAGGCGCGCAGCACGTCGTTGCCATGTTCGGCGCCACCTTCGTCTTCCCGGCGATCATGGGCCTCAACCCCAACCTGGCCGTCCTGATGTCCGGCGTCGCCACGATCTTGTTCCTTCTGATCGTCAACGGACGCATACCGTCCTACCTGGGCACCTCGGCCTCGTTCGTCGCCGCGGTCGCCGCGATCCGTGCACAGGGCGGAGATTCGGCCCACGTCACCGGTGCCATCCTGATCGCGGGAGTGATCCTCGCGGTCGTCGGCGTACTCGTGCATTTCGGCGGCGCCCACTACGTGCGGGCCGTGCTGCCGCCGGTCGTCACGGGCGCGGTCGTCATGTTGATCGGCTTCAACCTGGCCACGGTGGCGACCACGACCTACTTCCCCGCCGAGCAGTGGATCGGCCTGATGACGACCGCATTCGTTATCGCCGTCTCGGTGCTCGCGCGGGGCTTCTTCAGCCGTATCGCAATCTTCCTAGCACTGATCTTCGGATACGTGATCTCGTGGATCGCCGACAAGATCAAGCTCTTACACCAGTGCACGAACGGCAAGTGCGTCAACGTGCACCGGGTCGACTGGGGCGGCGTGAAGAGCGCGCACTGGATCGGCGTGCCCAAGGACATCATCAGCCCCACCTTCGGCCATCTCACCGGACCGCACCTGCCCGAGTTCAAAGCGTCGTTCATCCTGCTGGTGATCCCGTCCGTGATCGCGTTGCTGGCCGAAAACTCCGGGCACGTCAAGGCGGTGTCGGAGATGACCGGCGACGACCTCGATCCCTATCTCGGTCGGGCGTTCATCGGCGATGGCATAGGCACAGTCGTCGCGTCCTTCGCCGGTGGCTCCCCGACGACCACCTACGCCGAGAACATCGGCGTCATGGCGGCCACCCGGGTCTATTCCACGCTCGCCTACTACATCGCGGCGGTGGTGGCGATCTTGTTCGGCTTCTGTCCGAAGTTCGGCGCGGTCGTCGCGGCGACCCCCGGGGGCGTGCTCGGCGGGATCACCTTGGTCCTATACGGGATGATCGGCCTGCTCGGTGCCAAGATCTGGATCGAGAACCGCGTCGATTTCGCCAATCCGATCAACCTGGTGCCGGTCGCCGCCGGCATCATCGCCGGCATCGGCAACCTGGCCATCAAGTTCACTAAGGACTTCTCGATCACCGGTATTGCCGCCGGCACCCTGATCGTCATCATCGCGTATCACGTCGTTCGCCCACTGGCCCCGGCCCACCTGCGCGAAGAACCGCAAGGACGCGATCCCGACGGCGGCACGCGCGCCTACCGGGGCGGTGCCATGATCTCCACCGGCTCCGTCGAAACCCCCGAAGGCGAGGTCTCGCCATTCCGAGAGAACGACACCCCGCGCTAGGCGTCACGACGCGCGCAGGTGTCGACAGGTCGAAGGCGGCATCAGTTCCTGCTCGATCACGCAGGTGGCTTCCGGGAGAGTCTCAGGGCCACCGACAGCGCGATGGCGCCGACCCACCGCCTGCGTCAGCGCGACCTGGCGGCTGTCCACGCCGACGTGTCAACGGACATCATCGGTCGGGAGAGGCCCGCTTCCAACTGGAGGCTGGGAAGCACCACGGCAACATGCGTTCCGGCGTTGGGTTCGCTGACGATCGTCATCCGACCTCCCAGTGCATCCACTCGATCCAGCAGCGAACGTAGTCCATGACCGACCCGCTGGCCGGCGCCGCCGATCCCGTCGTCGTCGATATGCAGCAACACCTGATCGGCTTCGACCCGAACCCGAACGGACCGACTGCGAGCCTTCCCGTACTTGAGCGAATTCGTGACCGACTCGGCGACGATGAAGTAGGCGAGGTCCTCGATCGCGGGCGGAAGGCGGGTCGAGCCGATGTCGCTGTCGAAGCTCACCTCGATCGGTATCGGAATACGATCGACAAAGTCGTCGATCGCGGCGGCCAGCCCGCGCTCGATCAAGGGCGTCGGCATCACGTCCGACACTATTGCCCGTAGGCGTTCGGAGGTGGCGTCGGCTTCGGCGCGCAACTCCTGCAGGTCCTCGGCAGAGATGTTCGTCGCTTCGGCTATCAATTGGGCTTTGAGCGCTAACACGACGAGGCGACCCTGCATCTCGTCATGCAGCCGTTGAGCGATTCTCCGTCGCTCACTCTGGGCCGCGTTGGCGATGCGGGAACGCGACCGGCGTAGTGTTTGTTCGTTGGCCAACAGTTCCGCCGTGAGGCGATCTCGATCGACCGCGACGGCGATGAGTCGGGCCGTCGACTCCGCATCCGAGCGGTCCGGAAAGTACGTGGCATCGTAGGTGAACGCGCCGACCAGACGCGATCCGACGTGAATCTCCTGAAGGCCCATGCCCTCGAACGTTTCGATTGTCGCGGGATATCCAGCAGCATCGACGTAGATCTCCCGCTCCGCCGACCAGTAAAGGAGCTCGATCGTCGGGTCGCCCAACGTGTTCACCAGGGCCGTTCGCAGTTGTTCGGGCGAGCTGGCCTCGGCGCCGAGCCGGCGGGCCAGGTCCTCGATTGCCGTCGTGCGGGCGAATCCGCCGCGCAGCATTGCCACCAGGAAAAGGACCGGAACCAGGCTCATGTCAGCAAATTCGGCATCGGCTACGTCGAGCGGGTCGACGGCCGGACCGGCGATGAACAGGTGCCAGAAGGGCAAGAACATCAGCGACACGATGGTGTAGATATACAAGGGCCCGAGAATTCGCCGCTTCTTCCGCTCGGTTTGCCGCCACCGCCGGAAGGCGATGATTCCCGCCACTATGAAGACCAGCAACGCCGACCAACTCTGCAAGTGCCCGAAAATAGTTTCCAGCGATGGGCGAACCGCGATCGTCAGCGGCGTTCCGGTCTCGGAGAGTGTGTAAACGGGAATCTGGAGCACCAGCGCGACGAAGTAGGCGGCGGCGACGGTCCAACGCGCCGCGGTGCTACGCAGCCGGCCGGACGGAAACCCCAACAGTAGGTGGGTGATAGCCGCGACTCCGATGACGCCCAGCGCATCGCTGATGGCGATCAGTGGCGTCGACTCGACTCCGCCGAGATCACCGATGATGAACGTCCAGCCGGCGAAGATCATCAATGCGCCGACGCCGCTGCTGGGCCGTCGCGACCAGGCGAGAATCCCACACCCGATGAAGCTGACGGGACCGATTATGCTCAAGATGTTGAGCAAAATGAGGTCGCCGGGCACGTTCCAGGGCCACAGAACGGCCAGCGCGACCAAGATAGTGATCGTCAGCAGCGCGATGAGAGACAGCGCGGCATTCAGCCGCGAGATCGCCGGACGCGACGCAGGACCCTGGTTGTTCAAGGCGGCCATGACGTTCCTCATGCGCGGACCGAGAAACTATTCGAGGAGTGAGCATAGACGTAACGGCAAGTGGGGCCAAGGGAATCAGGTCGCACTAGGGCCCGGAAATAGGCTCGTTGCGGTGGAAATTATTTCCCAAGCGCACGAGCCCGAATAGAAATATTTGTCACGGACAAAAGTTTGCCCACGCCTTAGCCGAGATCGACGATGGCGGCGACGGGGCCACCGCCGTCGGGTCCCTGGTGCGCGGCTGACACTGACACGAATACGGCCGGATCGCCGGTGACCGCGGCGGCGACACCTCCGACGCACGCTTTGATCTGGCGATGCCAGTGCACGTCGGAGTCGTCGAGCATCGCGTTGCGTCGACCACGCACCTTGCCGTCCTGACTGGCCTCGCATTTCAGGAAGACGTTGACGAGTCGCCCGTCGATGTCGGCCGACCGAGGTCGCTCGGGCAGGTCGAGCCCGGCATTGCGGATCGCGTCCCAGATGCCGTCCTGATCGAGGGCATCGGTCATGACGCCGTGCCCGACACGATAGCGGCCGCCGACGCCGCGAGCGTTGCCTACGACGACAACCTGGGCCCGGTCGAGTTCGACGCCCGACGAGCACGAGGCCACCGAAGAGTAGAGCGAACGATCGCGAAGCACATCCTCATCGCGCGGCATCTCGATCTCGCCGAGCGCGACGGCGACGCCCAGCGCCGTCCCGCCGTTCGAGACGTCCATCGAGATCAGGGTGTCCTCGGTGAAAACGTCGTGTCCGCGGCTCTTGGCATCGCGAATGGTGTCGATCGTCAGCAGCGGCGTCTTGGTCTGCACGTAGTGCACATCCGCCGGGTCCGTGATTCCAGCCCGACTCATCGCCTCGCGGACGGCGGCGGCGACTTTCGTGATCATCGCAGAGCGGCCGATGTCCTCGGGCAGCAGCACGTCGCTCATGGCGTAGCCCACGGACAGCCGCAGTTCCTCACGTGAGGCCGGATCGACCGAATCGGCCGGCACCGTAGCGAATACCGTGGCGTGCGGGCTGATCACGCC
>JAFAWL010000282.1 GCA_019241805.1 Actinomycetota bacterium | reverse complement strand
CGAGTTGTACGTGCCGGATGAGGCCAGCGCGAGTACCTGGGCCGTCTTGGCGGACAAGATAGCCACCTCGGCGCCTCGGGCGCCTGATTCGGATACGGCCTGGTCGAGGTACTGCTGCGCGACGTACTGCAGGTTCTCATCGAGGGTCAGGGTGACCGTGCCGCCGTTCTGAGCCGACGCTTTCACCGAGGGGCCGTTCGGATTGAGGTTGCCGTTACGGTCGGTGGTGTAGGTCTGGGAGCCGTTCTTACCGGCCAGCTGCGCGTTGTAGGTGTATTCGATCCCGGCGGCGCCGGTGCCGTCGCTGTGCACCAGTCCGACGACATTGGCCGCGGTCGTTGTCGCCGGATACTGCCGCTGCGTCGTCGCGGCGGTGTAGATGCCGACCAGCCCAAGCTTCTCGACCTTGCTTGCGGCCAGCGGTGACACCGCCTGAGCCAAGAGGGCGTATTTACCCGGCTGCTCGAGCGCTTTGACGATCGTCTGCGGAGTCTGTCCGACCAGCGGAGCGAGCTGTCGGGCGTACGAGTCACGCTCGTCGGCACTGACCTGGGTCGGATCGGCGGTGATGTCCTGCGCATCGGTCGTGTAGGCCAAGACGGTGCCCGCCCGATCGACGATCTGGCCGCGTAGGGCGTTCAACACCGTCGTGTCGACGCGTTGAGCCTTGGCGGCATCGGCGTAGCTTGCGCCGTCGAACCCCTGCAGCTGCACCAACCGACCACCGATCACGGTGAGCAGCAGGCAGACGGCCGCGAAACCCGACGTCATCCGGCGGTCGAGGCCACCCAGTCGCATTCGGCGACGGACTCGGCGCCGGCGCACTGGAGGGGTAGGCCGCGCGGAAGCGGTGGGCCGCTGCCTGGCCGTCGCTCGCGCCGAGGCGGTGGGCCGCTGCCTGGCCGTCGGCCGCGCCGGGGCGGCCGGCCGCGGCGAGCTCGAACGAGGGCCGGCAGTCGTGCGCGCGATCGGCCGTCCGGTGCCGGACGGCGTGCGCGGTCCGCGCGGCGGAGGTGTCATCGCGGCCCTCCGGGCAGCGTCGCCACGGCTGTCGGGCTCGGCGCCTGAACCGCCGCCGAACTGCTAGCCGGTGTCGGCGTCGCCCCCGGTGTCGGCGTCGCCCCCGGCGCGGCTGTCGGTCCCGGAGTGGCTGTCGATCCCGGAGTGGCGGTCGATCCCGGAGTGGCGGTGGTGGCCGTCGTGGGCGACGCGGTCCCGGTGGGCGTGGGCGCCGGTGCGGCCTTGGCCGGAGCGGGCGAACCCACCACCGCCACGCTGCCGTCGGGTTGGACGGCGAGGAACGCCGGATTGCCCGCCGGCACCATCCCAAGTGCGGCGGCCCGCTTGGCCAGGGCCGCGGGCGCCTGCTGGTCGGCGATGTCGACCTGCAACTGCTGAACGGCGTCCTGGTTGTCGGCGTTTTGAGCTAGCAACGCCCGCTGCCGGACCTCCGTCGCGGCTGCGGCCGTGTTCAGCGCAAGCAGGGCCCAGAGGCCCCCGACCAGCAGTCCGACCACGACCAGGATGAACGGCGTGTTCTTGGCGGTGGCGTCATGGCGCCGCCCGGGTCGCCGGCCGCCCGGTGCTGGCCTCGGGGAACCCGACGCGCGCCCGCCGGCCGAGCGCGGCGGCCGACTACTCGCCGCGGCCGGCGAGTCCGCGGGCCCCGGCCGAACCACCGTGCTCGTCATGCTGATTCTCGAATGCGCTCGGCGGCCCGCAGCCGCACCGATGCGGCCCTGGGATTGCTCGCGACCTCGGCCGACGTGGCCTTCTCGCCGCGGCTGAGCAGGCGAAGCTGCGGCCCGTGCCCCTCGAGCTGGACGGGCAGGCCGGCCGGCGTCGTGTCGGCGGCGAGCGCGGCGAACGCCTGCTTGACCATTCGATCCTCCAGCGAGTGGTACGACAGAACGACGATTCGACCGCCCGCGCGCAGGACGGCCAAGGCTTCGGGCAGGGCGGCGCGAAGCGCATCGAGTTCGCCGTTGACCTCGATGCGCAGTGCTTGGAACGTGCGCTTGGCCGGGTTGCCGCCGGTGCGGCGGACCGCCGCCGGAACGGCGTCGCGGATCAATTCGACCAACCGGGCGGACGTCGTGAACGGATCGCGTTCCCGTTCGCGAACGACGGCCCGGGCGATGCGGGGCGCGAATCGCTCTTCGCCGTACTCGGCCAGGACTCGGGCGAGTCGGGCCAGCGGGTACGTGTTCAGCACGTCGGCCGCCGTGACGCCCTCCGTCTGGTCCATCCGCATGTCCAGCGCAGCATCCTGCGCGTAGGAGAAGCCCCTAGTTCCCCGGTCGAGCTGCATCGAGCTGACCCCGAGATCGAAGAGCACGCCGTCGACGCGCTCGACGCCCAACTCGGCCAACACCTCCGGCATGCGGTCGTACACGGCATGGATGAGATGTGTGCGGGCAGCGAAAGGGCGCAGCCGCTGCGCACTGCGGGCCAGCGCGTCCGGATCACGATCGAGGCCCACCAGGGTCAATTGCGGGTGCGCGGCCAGCAGCGCCTGCGCGTGGCCACCGAGTCCGAGCGTGGCATCGACGACGACCGCGGATCGATCCTCGAGCGCGGGAGCGAGCAGTGCGAGCACTCGATCGAGCAGGACCGGCACGTGCTCGGTCGCCCCTGGCTCGGCTCGGCTCACGTTGTCGATCTCCCTGCTGGGCGCTGGTCGAATGCGTCGATCTCGGTTCGGGAAGTCGCTCGGTCATAAGGCGATTCAGGCAGTCGGCACCGTGGGTCACGGGTCTTGGCGGTCCTCGGGCCTGGTCCCCGCCCGTCTTCCGGTCTGGCGCTGGGGAAGGGCGTCAGCGGCGGTGACGGGTGGAGGCCGGGCGGGAGGACATCTGCCGCGGCGGACGAAGGACAGTGCAAGCGGGCCATCTAGAAGAATCCGGGCGCCACCTCGACCTCCGCGTCGGAGAAGTCCTGCTCGGCACCGTCGAGGAACTCCTGCCAAGTGGCCGAGTCCCAGATTTCGACCCGCGTGTTCGCTCCGATCACGACGCAGTCCTTCTCCAGACCCGCGTACTGACGCAGCGCCTGCGGAATCGTGATGCGGCCCTGGCCGTCCGGGACCTCCTGCGAGGCGCTGGCGAAGAACACCCGGCTGTAGTTCCGAAGCCGACGATCTGCCCCGGGCGCGGTCTGCATCGCATCGGTGAGCCGCGTGAACTCGACGACGGGGAAGACGAACAGGCAGCGCTCCTGACCCTTGGTGATCACGAGTCCGCCCTCGAGGTCGGGGCGGAAGCGCGCCGGCAAGGCGAGCCGGCCCTTGTCGTCGAGCCGCGGAGTGTGGGTGCCGAGGAACACCGGGCACCACCTCCACGTCGCGTCGATTGACCGTGAGCGGCTGGCACCTTCTCCACCCTGCTCCCCACAATGCCCCACCGTACCCCACTCACTCCCACCGTCAACACAAACACACCCACTTCGGCGCGGATCCGGGCCATTCCCGCACACGCGCCGAGTGCGTGGGCGAAGGCCCTGAACCGAATCCGGTCCCGGCCCGTGCTCAACTGGCGATAGCGTGACGGTGGCGCGGGCAGCGGGTGATACTCGATGTGATCCGCTACCTCTCTCGATCGACGGAAATGGGCTGCGCGCAGTGGACGAAGCCATCAACGCCTCCGCCGGCGTCGCCGGGACGCCGACGCGCGCCCCCTCGCATGCCGCCGAATCCGAAACGATCTCCGTGCAGGAGGCGGGCGAACGGATCGCGGCCAACATCGGGCGGGTCATCGAGGGCAAACCCGATGCGGTGCGGCTCGGCATCGCCGTGCTACTGGCCGAAGGCCACCTGCTGATCGAAGATGTGCCCGGAGTCGGCAAGACGAAGTTCGCCAAGGCGTTGGCGCGCTCGATCGACTGCTCCGTCCGCCGGGTGCAGTTCACCCCAGACCTGCTGCCCACCGACGTGACCGGCGTGAGCGTCTACAACGCCGAGTCACGCGATTTCGAGTTCAAACCCGGCCCGGTCTTCACCAACATCCTGGTGGGCGACGAGATCAATCGTGCCTCGCCCAAGACGCAGGCCGCGTTGCTGGAGTCCATGGAGGAACGGCAGGTCACCGTTGACGGCGTGACCTACAGCCTGGAGATGCCGTTCCTGGTGCTGGCCACGCAGAACCCACTGGACATGGAAGGCACCTATCCCCTGCCCGAGGCTCAACGCGACCGGTTCACCGCTCGAATCTCGATGGGCTATCCGAATCGCCTGGCCGAGATCGCGATGCTTGCCGAGCACGCCGCCACCGATCCCCTCGACGAGTTGACGGCCGTCTCCGACGCCAAGCAGGTGCGCCGTCTGATCGACGCCGTCCGTGAGGTTTTCGTCGCCGACAGCATCAAGGCCTATGCGGTCGACATCGCAACCGCCACCCGGCAGGCCCCCGAAATCCGGCTCGGCGCCTCGCCCCGGGCCACGCTTCAGCTACTGCGCGCGTCGAAGGCGTGGGCCGCCCTGGACGGCCGCGACTACGTCATCCCGGATGACCTGCAGCGCCTGGTCGTTCCGGTGTTCGCCCACCGCGTGTTGCTTACCGCTGAGTCGCACATGGGCAATCGCAGTGCCGACGACGTGTTGACCGCGATCGTGCGCGCCGTGCCGATCCCGGCCCAGCCGGAGCATCCGTCCCCCAACGGCGGTCGGGCCGCCGCGTCCGTCCGCTGATCGGTATGGGACGGATCGCGCACGCCTTGGGCTCCGGCGGACTCCGGACGCTCGGCTTCACCATGCGGTCTCGGTGTCTGCTTGCGGCCGGATTCAGCGCCCTGGTCTGCGGGTTCGCGCTCGGTGAGCCCGACCTGCTCCGCGCCGGGATCCTCATTATCGCCGTGCCGATCGTGGCGAGCGTGGTCGTGCGCCGTTCCCAGGTCAGCATCGCCAGCCGCCGTCACGTCGACCCGCTCCACATCCCCGCGGGGTCCGCGGCGACGATGACGCTCGCTGTCTCGAACCGTTCCGTCCTGCCCACCGGACCGCTGATGATGGAAGACCGCCTGCCCAGCCAGCTGGTCGGCCGCGCGCGTTTCGTTCTTGACGGACTGGCCGGTCGCGGTTCGCGGTCAGTCACGTATCGCATTCCCGGACTCAACCGAGGCACCTACACCGCCGGGCCCCTGCGCCTTCGATTGACCGATCCCTTCGGCCTGGTCGACGTGACCCGTTCGTTCACTGCAACGTCGACGTTCACCGTGCGTCCGGTCGTCGAGCCGCTACCTGGCCACGCCCTGCCGCGGTCGTGGGACGCGGGCGAAAACGCTGGCAGCCACTCGATCGGTACGCATGGCGCCGATGATGCCTCGACCCGCGAATATCGGCGCGGCGACGACCTGCGAAAGATTCACTGGCGCTCGACGGCGCGGGCCGGGCAATTGATGGTTCGCCACGAGGAACGTCCGTGGCAGGGGCATACCTCGCTGCTGCTGGATAATCGCGCGCTGGCGCACCGGCACGGCGAATTCGACGATGACGACCCGCGTATGCGCAACAGCCTGGAATGGGCAATCAGCTGCATCGCCAGCATCGGCAGCCACCTGCTCGCGAACGGACGCGAGGTCAGCCTCATCGCCGAGACGAGCAGCGCCCGCCATACGTCATCCGGCGCGTCCCGCTTCTTGGACGAGTTGGCCGTGGTGACGAGCATGTCGGCGCCCGACCTGTCGCCCACCGCCGAGCCATTGCGGCGAGTCGGACGAGAATCGACCCTGCTCGCCGTACTCGGAACCCTCGATTCGGTTTCGCTACGCCTGCTGACCGACGCGCATCCCCGCGGCGCCGCGAGTCCCGCGTTCGCGATCGTGCTCGACGTCGACAGCTGGTCGAACGGCGTCCGTACAACAGCCGGCAGCCCGGCGTCGTTCGGTTCGGCCTCCTGGCGGCCACAGGCCGAGGTACTGCGCTCGTCCGGGTGGATGGTCGCGCCGGCCAGGCGCACCGACACCGCGGCCGCCGTGTGGAGCGCGCTACTCGGCCAACGGCCCTCGGGCAGCGTCACCACCGCGGCGGCAACCGTTCCGGTGTCCGCATTCGACGAGCTGCGCTAGCGCGACACACGATGGCCGCGATTCGATGACTACGACCCAGCTGCCCTCCGGCGCCGACGCCGGGCAGGCGCCACCTGCGGCCGCCGCGCGGCCGGCCGGGGAATCGGACCGACCCGCCGGTCTCGGCCCCGACGCGATCCGCACGTTGCGGGTACTACTCGCGGCCGGCCTTGCGATCACACCGATGCTGCAGATGGTCTCGGACGTCGACTGGCTGATCGAAGCCTGGCTCGGCATGGCCATCGTGCTCCTGCCGGCGGCAGCTCTTCGAGTGCGCTGGCCGGCCACGACCGCCCAACTGCTACCCGGTCTGTTGCTCCTGATCGGGTACGTGACAAACCGTTACCTTTCGGCCCACGCGTGGCTCGGCGTCGTTCCCACCCGGGCGAGTTGGGCCGATCTGCGAACGCTGTCCGATCAGCTCGGGCGCACCATTGCCGATGGCGTGGCTCCAATTCACTCGACCGCGCCCGCCCGGCTGTTCCTGACGGCCGGCCTGGCGGTGCTCGCGATCCTCATCGACCTACTGGCCGTCGAGCTGCGTCGCCCGGCCTTGACCGGGATCCCGATCCTGATCGTGTTTGTGGTCTCCGGGGCTGTCCCCCGCCGCAGCGTCAACTGGGTCTGGTTCGTCGCCGCCGCGATCGCCTACCTCCTGCTGCTCTCGATCGGAGCGAAGGACGAGCTGTCGTCGTGGGGGCGCGTGGTGCGCCAGAAAGCCACACGCTCCTCGGTACGCAACGCTTTCTCGGGCCGGCGTATCGGGCTGATCGCGATCGCGATCGCTGTTCTGCTGCCCTTCGCCCTACCCGGCCGCTCCCACGACGTCTTGGCCGATGCCCTGCACAACGGCAACGCCGGCGACGGTGAAGGTACCGGCTCGGGCGGCGGATCCGTGCGCCTCGACCCACTGGCAGCCCTCAAGGGCCAGTTGACCGACTCCAGGCCCGAGACGCTGTTCAGCGTAGAAATCACCAACACCCAATCAGGTGACGCGGCGCCGTTCTACCTACGTTCGACCGTTCTGAACAAATACAACGGGACGGCCTGGGTGCCGGACACCGATACCTCGACCCGACCGGTCAGCCGCGGGGTGGGCTCGCGCACCGCGAGCGCGACCCCGACGGCGAACTTCACCGCCACGATCACGATCCGCAAGCTGGGCGGGCCGGCTCCGATCTTTGCCGACCCCGAATCGCTCAGCGGTCTCGGCGGTGGCTGGACATGGAGCGTCGACAACCTCACTGTGCAGGGCAACGTTTCCTCGGGCCAGCGCATCAGTGAGTCCGTACGGCAGCCCAATCCGACGACCGATGAGCTGAGCCGGGCCGCCGCCGCGGCGGCTCCGGGCAGTACCCAGGTCCCGGCGAGCATGCCACAATCCGTCAGGACGCTGGTGCAGCAGATCACCGACGGCAAGGCCAGCCCGTATGCCAAGGCGCGCGCGATTTCCGACTACTTCCACGACCCGAACAACGGCTTCAGCTACAGCTTGCAGACCAAGGGCGGCGAATCGGGTAACGACCTGGTCGACTTCCTGTCGGCGCGGGCGGGCTACTGCCAGCAGTACGCGGCCGCCGCCGCGGTGATGATGCGATTGGCCGGAGTGCCGGCTCGAGTGGTACTCGGCTTCACCCACCAAGCACCGGACAAGTCCGGACGATTCAGTGTGACGACTGAGGACGCCCACGCTTGGGTCGAGGCCGATTTCCAGGGCTTGGGCTGGGTTCCGTTCGATCCGACGCCGCTGACCGGAGGTCAGGCGGCCCGAGCGGTCACGCTGCCGTGGGCGCCGCAGAGCCAGGCCGTCGGAGTGGCCAGCTCCACCGCCGAGAACCCGCACCTCACCGGCTCGAGCGGGGTCACCGGGGATACCGCGGCCGACGACACCACGACGACCACCTCCACTGCCGCCGCCGCGCATCGGGGAAGCAACGCGGCGACGGTCTGGCTGGTGATCGGCCTGATCGTCCTTCTGCTGGTCGTGCTGGGTTTGGTTCCGGCGGCGGTTCGTTGGCACCGCCGACGCGCGCGACTGCGATCCGGCGCGCGCGGCTATCCCGAACCGCTGTGGCAGGAGTTGGCCGACACCGCTCGTGACCTCGGCCTTGCTTGGGTGGGCTCGCGGACTCCCCGGCAAGTGGCCGAATGGTTGAGCGAGATGTCCGTGGACGATCACAGCGCGACCGCTATGCGAGCGTTGGCCGAGGCCGTCGAACGCGATCGGTACGCTCGCGCCTCTGACGCGGCCGGCGGAGCTGAGCTCGTGGCGTGGCTGCGGCTGGCCCGCTCGTCCCTCGTGCACTATGCCGCGCGCGGACCTCGGTGGCGGGCGCGCTGGGCTCCCGCATCGGTGGCGCCCGCACTCGCCGCCGCGGCGCGGTGGCCGGGTCGGCGCGGTCGTTATCAGGCGAGGCCGACATCGACGGGCGCGACCGAACGCAACGAACTCCTGCATCGCTGAGATGGCTACCGCCGCGTTGGACGGCGCGGGGCGGGACGGCACGGCGCGGGGTGGGACAGCGCGCTGGCGCTGTATTCGGGAGCGCTTCAGCTTTCGTCGAAGCGACGGCGCAGCCGGTCCTCCATGCGGGCCCGTAGGCCGCTAGGACGCGGCTTGGCCGCCGGCGCGCCCGCGTTCGGACTGCCGGTGGCATTCGACTTGGCCGACCGCGTGCTGATCATCCGGGTTGCGTAGGCCACCGCGGCGAGGATCAAGACGAATCCGACGACGCCGACCGCGATCTGCTTATAGCTCAAGCCGAGGAACACGACCAACAGACCGACCAGTACGCCGAAGATGCTCAGCGGAATCCAGCGCCGCGCGACCATCCGGCGGCCGCGGGCAGAACGCACGTTGTTCGCGAATTTGGGATCTTCGGCGTAGAGCGCCTGCTCGATCTGGTCGAGGAGACGTTGCTCATGGTCGGAGAGCGGCACGGTGCCCTCCTCTGAATCGCGGCTCACCGGGGTCGGCGATGAGCGTACGGCTATACAGGGTCGACAGGCGCACACTCCTGTTGGTTCGACACCTCAGGTGTAGCACAACTGTCAGTGTCGAGCATACGAGCCATATTCCCGTCGCGAAAGCTCAACCAAACACGTTTGGGTCACGCCCGTGCGCAGATCTGGGCGAACGGGCTTGACCCCCTGCGCGGTCCGGGCGGCCGTAGTCGAGAGCGAGGTCACCGAAGCGGGCCCTGACGTCGTCGATCGCCCGGTCGGCCCGGTTCACCGGGGCAAGATCGTCGAAGCTCAGCTGCGTCGCCGTTTCGGCCGGAACCCGAAGGCTTTCGACCTTCACGCCCACCAGGCGCACACGTGGCCGGTCGAGCGCCAGCCCGTCGTAGAGCGCTCGGGCGGCGTCCTGGATGGCCTGGTCGGAATCGACCCAGGCGGGCAACGACCGGACGCGGGTCACCGTCCGGAAGTCCGCGAACCGGATCTTGATGCCGACCGTGCGCGCGAGCATTGCCCGGCCGCGAAGGCGTCGACCGACCTCCACCGACAGTCGCCGCAGCTGAGCGTGGATCTCGCTCGATTCGGTCAGATCGGTGTCGGTGGTGTGATCTGCGCTGATCGACTTTTCGATCGCGCGGGGTTCGACCCGGTGTGCGTCCCGGCCCGAGGCGAGTTCGTTCAACTGCGCCGCCGCCGCCGCGCCGACACTGCGCCGCAACGTTTCGACCGGTATCTGGGCGAGGTCGCCGACCGTGCGCACCCCGAGGCGCCGCAGCGGTTCGGCGGTCGCCGCGCCCACGCCCCAGAGCACGGTCACCGGGAGTGGGTGCAGGAAGGCGAGTGCGCCCTGGGCCGGCACCACCAATAAGCCGTCTGGCTTGCAGCGAGCCGAGGCCAGCTTGGCGATGAACTTGGTCGAGGCGACCCCGACCGAGCAGGTCAGGCCCAGATCGTCGAGCACGCGCGCGCGAATCCGCTCCGCGATCCGCGTGGGGCGCCCCAACAACCGCACTGCACCGGAGACGTCCAGGAACGCCTCGTCGAGCGAAAGCGGTTCGACCGATGGCGTCACGTCGCGCAGGATCGACATCACCTGTGCCGAGACCTCGCTGTACGCGCCGCGACGGGGCGGAACGACGACGGCTTGCGGGCACAACCGGCGGGCGCGGGTCATGGGCATGGCGCTGCGGACGCCGAAGGCCCGCGCCTCGTAGGAGGCGGCCGCGACCACCGCACGGGTGCCTCCGCCGACGATCACCGGCCGACCTCGCAGTTCGGGCCGGTGACGGACCTCGACGCTGGCGAAGAACGCATCCATGTCGACGTGCAGGATCGCACAGCCGGTGTCGTCGCCGAGTGACGTCGTGGGCTGCCGGGGCATGTCGGCGCTACGTCCCATGTTCGCGCCGGGCGAGGACGTGGATTCGGGCGGCGATATCTCGATACGGCGCGCGGGCCGCCGTCAACTCGTCCAAGCGGTCGAGCGCTTCGACCGCCTCGGGCCCGAGCGAGCCCGGCACGAACTCGGCGAACACATCCAGCCCGTGCACAGTCTCGATCCGCAGGCCGCACTCGTCACACAGTGCCCTTAGCCTCCCGATTCCGAGGCTTCGGTTTTCCATATCGTCGCCGGCCTCGGCCAGCGCCGCATCGAGATCACCGGCGGTCACGCGCGCGATGACGGCGGCGACCGGATTCGCAATGACGATGCTCACCGGCCGACCCGGTCGCAGCGCGTCGCGGGCGACCGAGAGCGCCACGGCCGGGTCGACGACGTCGAGCACGCCGTGCAGCAGCACGAAGTCGAAGCTCGCGGGCCCGAGCAGGTTACCGAGCGCCTCCAGGTCGGCTGCGACCGCGTGCACCCGCTCGGCCACGCCGGCCTCGACCGATCGGCGAGTGAGTGTCGCGAGAGCGTCGACGCTGATGTCGATCACAGTCACGTCGGCACCGCGCAGCGCAAGGGGGACGGCGCGACTGCCGCTCCCGCCGCCGCAATCGAGTACTCGCGGCGGGCTGGCGTCGCTGAATTCGTCCAACACCTGGGACAGCAACCGATCCACCGCCGAGCGGCGCGCCGTCGTCATTGCGTTATCCGGCCGGCCGGCGCTACGCGCACTCCTGTGGGCGACGGGTCGGCTCCGGCTGGCCTTGGCGCTCTCACAACCGGATCGATCCCGAGTCCCACACTGTGGACCTTAGTGCGCGCCCCGGACAACGCCGGGGCATCGCCCAAGCACGATCAACCTGCTACCGGGAGGATCCCGAGGATGTCGTCGACGATTGCGACGAACTGCTCCGCCGCGCGCAGCTGGTCGTCGGCTGCGCGCGTCGTCGCCGCACCGAGCGCACCGGCTTCAATCGCAGCCCGCGTGCCCGCACCGGCGCTGAAGTACGCGGCCCAGTCAGCCAGTTCCGGCGCGACGCCGGCCAACAGCACCCACGCGTTGGTCGGCCGTCGCGCCGTGGTCGGCCG
>JAFAWL010000228.1 GCA_019241805.1 Actinomycetota bacterium | reverse complement strand
GTGACCCCGGCCGAATTTTGACTCTCCTCGGACCGGAGCCGCGCTAACCGGCCGGAGCGCAAGCCCTGACTGGGGGGGCGTCGGAGCTTTCACCCGGGACCGGAAGGACGATCTGGTGGTCTGTAACCCCACAACTAGTCCGTCACGGGATCTAGGCCGCGGCCCGCTTCTCCAGGCATGCCGCGATCTCATCCTCCCAGGACTGCAGAAAATCGCGATAGCCCTCGGCGAACTGCTGGAGGTGATGGGCGCCCACGTCGCTAAGAGGCGTGAGCTCGTACACGACCTCTGCCTCGCTGCCGCCTTCGGCTGGGTCGAGCGTGACGGTAATACTCCCGGCCCGCTCGCCCGGTATTACCTGGGCGTACGCGATTCGCCTTCCCCATGCACGTTCGGTTACCAACCAGGTGGTTCGGCGGCCGTGGGCGTCGGTCTCGAAGACCGTTCCCGGCTCGCTGTCATCTGAGGTCGGCGCAGGAAACACGGGGTCCCACCCGTCCCCGCCCCATTCGCGCTCGCCGCTTGGTGTGAATAGCTGGAATGCCTCCTCGGCCGGCAACGCTATACGGATCCGATCGCTGAGCCGTTGTCTCATCTCTCACTCCTGTTCGGTCAACTTGTGCGCGTCGGCAGCAGTCAGCGTCAGCCCGTAGACCGTCTTGAGCTGCTCGATCTTGACCAGGACCGCTGGGCTGAACGGCGCCTGCCCCTCGAAGACGTGCAGCACGATGCCCTCAACCAGGTCGCCCAGCGACAGATCCAGGTATTCGGCCAAGGCTTTCAGGACCTTCAGCGTGTTCCGCTCGATCCGCAAGCCTGTCTGCGTGCGCTCGATTGGTACCATGGTAATAATGTACCACGTCCGAGGTGTGGGACCCGAGTCCAAAGGCCCGGGACGGTGAGCCAGGCCATCGCCGGTCGTCCGTTACGAGAGCGCGGCGCGCCAGCCTCGGCTTGCTCGCACCGTCCGGCGGTGCGGCGGTGAGGGATTGCCTGGCGCGGCTACCAGCCCGCGAGCTGACAGGACGGCCTCACCAGGGCAGGCTCGTGCTGGTCCAGTGGGTGAGCCCTTGGAGGTCGCTCGCCTCCCTTACGTGCCGCGGGGGTGTCCGGAAGGTGGCGTAGGGCGAAAGCGTGAGCACGATTCGGTGCTCTCGCCGGCACATCTCCTCGGCGTCGGCTCGCGCCTCCGGGGGCATCGGGTGACCGGCCATCACCTCGGAGATCCGCATCATCAGATCCGTCGCGCTGTCCAGATCGGGGTCGACCTCCACGGTGGCGTAGACCAGCACGTAGCTCAGCGGCCATTGCTCGTCGAGCACGCACAGCGATACCTTGGGATTGCGGGCAACCGCCTTGGCCTTGCCACGGTCGCGCATCGTAGAGATCAGGATCCGATCCTCGCCGTCCATGACGTAGTACACGACGGACATCGACGGTCCCTCGTCGCGGCGCCCATACCCGAAGACGGCGGTGCGGTGCTCCGCGACAAACGCGCGACGCCGGGCGCGCTCAGCGTCGTCCATGGGTGGGATGTCGGGCTCAGCGGCCACGGAGCGGCATCCTACGCGTACCGACGAGCCGTGATTCCCCCCGGATCAAGGCGGGTAAGCAGCAGCGACAACGACGAGGGAAGAGGAGGCGGCCATGAAGAAGATCCTCGAGCTGTTGCTCTGCATCCTGCATCCGATCGCGGTGGTGCTGATCTGGATCAACCTGGCGTTCCGCACCGACATCGGGCTGATCGCCAAGCTGACCTGGGGGGTTGCCTCGATCGTGCCGTTCGTTCCGTTCGTGTACGTACTCACGGGCAACGACTTCCTGTAGCGGGATCTGAGTCCAGGTCGTGCAAATACGACCTGGGCGGCCCACGGCTGTTCGGCGAGTTATCGTCGCCCTAGGACCTGCTGGATGCGCGCAGGAGGGACGCCCCTCCGAAGGGTTTATCTGGTTATCGCGCTGATTGTCGTCGTAGTGTGGATCGGTGTTCTGGTCCTGGTGTTGGCTGCGTCCACGGCGTCCGGGCATGCGGATGCGGATGAGGAGCGGCTTATGGCCGAGGGGCGCGACGAGCAACCGTCCCTCGACCGCCGGAGGCTTGAACGTGGGGCCGCGCGGTTGCGGACCCAGCTGCCGCAGAGATCACGCCTGCGTCTGACCCGTTTGGTTGGGACGCGCCGCCACCGTCCATGACGGGCACGGCTCAGGCGGCGCGGCGGCCGGACAGGGCGAAGCGGTTGCCCAGCGCGCGCGCCGACGCCTTCGCCACCGCTCGGCCGGCATCCGCGTCGCTGGTGACGAGGTTGGGCTGGAAGCGCACCTCGCTCACCGGGTGAATCCCGGCCCACCTCAGCCAGTCGTTGAAGTAGGCGCGATGGAAGTCGGTGCCGAACTCACGCGGCGCGCCCTCGTAGTAGACGGCGCTGGTGTAGACGACGACCGCCCGCTTGCCGGCGAGGAGGCCCTCATAGCCGGTTGCCGGGTCGAAGCCGAACACCATGCCCGGCTGGCTGATCGTGTCGATCAGGTGCTTGAGCACCCACGGTATGCCGTGGTTCCACATCGGCACCGTGAAGAGATACTCATCGGCAGCATCGAACCGGGAGAAGATCCGCTGCACCTCGGCCCACGCCGAGGCCTGGTCTCCCGACGGCTCCCGGCCGGCGAACACGGACATCTTCGCCGCGACACCGTCGCCACCGTAGACCGGCAGCGTGTCGGTCCAGAGTTCGAGCACGTCGACCTCTACGCTCGGATCGGACTGCCGATAGGCATCGAGAAACTCGTCGGCGATGGCCCGGGACTCTGACTGCTCGCCGCGCGGCGACGAGATCACATACAGCAGCTTGCTCATCGGATACTCCTGCTCAGGGATTGACGGTCATACATCCCGATCCAGCTTGAGGATCCAGCTCGCATCTGTCCAAGACCGATCCGATCGGTTGACATACGCGGCGCGTAGGATCGCCCCACATGCAGCCCGAGCTGCGACTCATCCGGTACTTCGTCGCCGTCGCGGAGGAGGGCAACTACACCCGCGCGGCGGAGCGACTGCACATAGCCCAGCCGCCGCTCAGCGCGGCGGTTCGCCAACTCGAGCAGCAGATGGGCGTCGCCCTGCTCGACCGCCGCTCCAGGCAGGTGCGGTTGACCGCCGCGGGGGAGCAGATGCTCGAGCGGGGCCGTGAGCTCTTGGCCCACGCGGACTCCGTGGTCCGCGAAGTGCAGGCGGTCGAGCGATCCCCGAGCGGCCTCCTGCGTTGCGGCATCAGCCCGGCCGCGCGTTTCGGCCTCGCGCCGGACTTGCTGGAGCGCTGGGCGACGGCCGCACCCGGCGTGATGCTCCATACCAGCGAGATGACCACCGGCGCGCTTCTGCGCGACGTCCGCAACGGGCGGCTCGACCTGGCCGTCGTCTTCTGCCCCCCCGTGATCACCGGGCTGGCGTCGAGGAGGCTGCGCGATGAGCCGGTGGTCGTTCACCTTCGGGGCGACCATCCGCTGGCCGGCCGCGCGCAAATCGCCCTCCACGAATTGGCAGAAGAGACGTTTCTCGTGGCCG
>JAFAWL010000186.1 GCA_019241805.1 Actinomycetota bacterium | reverse complement strand
CAACACCGACACGATGATGATCCTGCACGTGCCGGCCAACGGACAGCGGGCGACGATCATTTCCTTGCCACGTGACTCGTGGGTACAGATTCCCGGCCACGGCCTGGGCAAACTCAACGCGGCCTTCCCGGACGGCGTTCAAAGCGGTGGCGACGCCGGTGGCGCCCAACTGCTGATCGCCACGATCCAGAACATGACCGGACTGACGATCGACCATTTCGTGCGCGTCTCGCTGCTCGGCTTCTACGACATCGCCAACGTCCTCGGGCCGATCAAGGTCTGCCTCAATCAGCCGGCCGAGGACAGCTACTCGGGCGTCAACCTGCCGGCCGGTGTCTCTCAACTGAACGCTCAGCAGGCGCTGGCCTTCGTGCGGCAACGACACAACCTTCCTCGGGGAGACCTCGATCGTGAGGTACGTCAGCAGTACTTCCTATCTGCCGCCTTCCGCAAGGTGGAGTCCGCCGGCACGCTGCTCAACCCGTTCAAGCTGAAAGACCTGCTGAGCGCGGTCAGTTCCTCGCTCGAGACCGATCCCGGCCTCGACCTGCTCAAGTTCGCGCAGCAATTCGAGAACCTTTCCGCGGGCAACGTGACGTATTCGACGATCCCGATCACCGGCACGCCGACCATCACGTACGACGGCGATGAGGTGTCGATCGTGGCGGTCGACACCGCGGCGATGCCGGGGTTCATCGCCCGGGTGGTCGGGCCTTCGACCGCGTACACGAAGGCGGCGCCGGCCGCGCCGACGACCGTGCGTCTGCAAGTGATCAATGCGACCGGACAGGGTGGCGCGGCCGCCACGGCCACGACGGCGCTGTCGCAACTCGGCTTCCAGACCGCCGCGCCCGGTGACCAGATGAAGTCGTCGATCACCTTTATCGAGTACCCGGCCGGAATGGAAGCCCAGGCCAAGGCGCTCGGAAACGTAGTACCCGGTGCGGCGGTGCGCACATCCAATTCGGTCTCGCAGGTCACGCTGGTCCTGGGCAGCGACGGCGTCACGGTCAACGGGGCCGCGACGGCGACGCCGAGCACGGGATCGCCGAGCACCGGATCGACCAGCACCGGATCGACCAGCAGCGACTCGAGTAGTCAGAGCAGCTCGTCGGTGTCGTCGCCGGCCCGGACCTACAGCGACACCGACTGCATCAACTAGCGGCCAGGTCCGGCTGGCATCGGCTGACTCATGCGCTCTTCGGCGATGCTGTTGCCACCGTCGACCACGATCGTCTGGCCGGTGACGTAGGACGCACCCGGACCGGCCAGAAACGCCACCACGCTCGCCACTTCGCCGGGTCGGGCGCTGCGACCGACCGGCGTTGTTCGGCCCTGATCGCCCTCGTGGTGCAACTGTGCGGCCGTATCAGTCCAGCCCGGCAACACCGCGTTGGCCGTCACTCCGTGCCGGGCGTGATCGACGGCGATGCTGCGCGCCAGCCCGACCATGGCCGCCTTAGCCGCGGCGTAGGCGGCCTCACCGCGCATGGCCATGACCGGACCGGTGACGCTGCTGACCATGACGATGCGGCCCCACCCGTGCTCGATCATCGTCGGCAGCAGCGCGCGTGATGCCAAAAAAGCGGTGTCGAGGTTGCGATGAAGGCTTTTCGTCCACGTCGAATAGTCCAGGTCGAGCACACCGCCGGAATGGGTCGAGGATTCGCTCACCGAAATCAGGCCGGCGTTGTTGACGAGGATGTCGGCGGCGAACCCGGCCAACTCGGCGACCGTCTTCGGCACCGTGAGGTCACCCACGAGGGCGGTGGCATGGATGCCCTCGGCTCGCAGTTCTCCGGCGCGATCGTCGGCCCGGGTCGTGGTGGCGCCGACGACCACTTCGGCGCCGAGCTGCCCGAGCAGGCGCGCACAGGCGAAACCGATTCCATCCGCGCTGCCGGCACCCGTGACGACGGCGCGACGACCGCTCAGGTCGAAAGCCGCGACACTCACGGCCCCACCAGCTCACGCGCGGCCGCCCCGAACACAGCCGTATGCAGATCCACATCGTCCCGAGAGGTGGCCGGGCACATCAGCGCCAGGTTGTGAAACGGCGTGATCAGCACACCACCATTGGCCAGATATAGGTGGAGATACTCGTCGAGCTCGTCGCCTGCGGCGGCGGCGGACTCGTTCCCGGTTCGCGGCGCGGGCCGGGTGAATCGACATTCTGCGCGCGCCCCGAGCCGGCTGATCGATCTGCCGACCCATTCGTTCATCCACGTCATCGGCACCCGGCTGAACAGGTGGTCCGCGCGTTCATGCACCGACCACGAGCCGGGATGCAAGTCGCGATACCGCTCACGTTCGCGCCGGATCAGTGCGGCCAACCGGTCACGGTCGATGCAGCCCATCGGCCGAACCTACCGCTGCCCGCGAGGCACCGATTCCGGCTGTTGCGCGCTCTCACCAACCGCTGGAGCGGTGAACCACGACACCACGGCCGTGGCGAGAATGAGACCGGCGGAAAGGATCAGGCAGGTGACGAGGCCGGAGCGAAAGGCGTCGTAGGCCAGCGCGAAAACCTGCTCGACGACATCGCCGTACTGTGCAATCGCCGCCGCACTTCCGCCGGTCGGCGTCCGGCCCTGCGTGACAGCATCCATCACGACCGACTGAAAGCTCGAGGGCACACCGAGCGATCGCATCTGCTGCCGCAGGTCGGTGGTCAGGTGCGTGTTGACCAACGCGCCGAGGACCGCGACGCCGGCGACCGCCCCGAGCTGCCGGCTGGTATTTGTCGCCGATGCGGCCATTCCCGACCGTTGCGAGGGGACCGACGAGAGCACGGATGTTGCCACGGGCACGATGGCCAACCCGAATCCGAGACCGGCGAGGGCCAGCGCCAGGGCGAGCGGTCCGTAACGGGGCAACGGCTGGATCAGGTGGGCAGTGAGCAGGATCCCGCCGGCCGCGAGGAGGCACCCCACGACGGTCGGATCGCGTGGCCCACGCCGGGGGACCCACCAGCCGCCGGCAACCGACCCCAACGCGATCGCAACCGCCATCGGCGCGAACATCTTCGCCGTCTCCGCGCCGGAGTAGGCCGAAACCTCGTCCAAATAGAGCGCAGTGAAAAAGAAGATCGAGAAGACGCCGAAGAAAACGCCGAATCCGGTGAACAGGGCACCGTTGACCGCCCGGTTGAGGTAGCGCAGGTCGAGCATCGGCGCGGCCACTCGCCCTTCGACGACCACGAACACGACGAGCGCGACCACGCTGAGGGCGAAGAGCGCGACGACCCAACCACGTCCGTAGCCCACGGTCTCGCCGGCGATCACCGCGTAGGTACCGCAACCGACGGCGCCGGCACCGAGGATGAACCCGGCCAGATCGATCCGTCCGGGCTGCGGATCCGCGCTTTCGGGAACGAAGCGCATCACGGCGAGCAACAGTGCGACCGTCGCGATCGCGTTGAACCAGAACACAGCCCGCCACGACCAGGTGTCGATCAGCACGCCCCCGAGCACTGGTCCGAGGGCCAGTGCCAGCCCGGCTACGGCCGACCACACGCCCACGGCGCGGGCCCGTTGTCCGGCGTCCGGATAAAGCTGCCGCAGGATCGACAGCGTGCCGGGCTCGGATGCAGCGGCTCCGACCCCCATGACGATGCGACCGGTGACGAGAACGGCCGAACTCGTCGCCAGCGCCGCGACGATGGAACCCGCGCAAAAGACGGTGATGCCGATCGTCATGACCAGTCGCCGCCCGTACCGATCGGCGAGGGTGCCGGCGGTCAACATCAGCGCCGCAAACGCGAGCGAGTATCCGTTGATGATCCATTGCAGCGAGGTCACCCCGGCGTGCAGATCGCTCTGCAGCGCGCCCAGCGTCACACTGACGACAGTGGTGTCGAGGAAGGTCAGGAAGAGTACTGCGCAGAGGATCGACAGCGCGGCCGCACGGATCAGTGGGCGCGGTCCCGATGGGACGGTGGCGGCGGCCGGGTCGGGCATGGCTCTTGTGTACTCCGTGCCCGAGCCCGGCCGGTGGCGACACGGGGCGCGCTCAGGCCGGAAGCGCCCACTCGTCTTCGACGATGATCGGCACCGTCCGGCCGTCACGGGTGATGCCGTCGACGCCGACGCCCGGACCGCCGACCACGACGTCGGTGTGCACGGCCGACCGGTTGAGACCGCGCTCGTACAGCTCGCCGGGGTCGCTGCGCAGGCCGTCGGCAAGCGTGAACGGGAACGACTGGCCCCAGGCAACGTGACACCCGGCGTTCTCGTCGTAGAGCGTGTCGTGGAATGTGATACCGGCTTTGCGGATCCGGGAATGCCGGTCGAGCAGAGCGACCTCGCCCAGGCTGCGGGCGCCGTCGTCGGTGCGCAGTTGAGCCTCGACGGCAGACAAGCCGGAGTCGGCCGTGACGTCAACAATCCGGCCCGCTTCCATCGTGATGACCAAGCCTTCGACAAGTGCACCGGCGCCGGGCATCACCAGCGGGCGTGACACTTTGAGCACACCGTCCGCTCGCCGCCGATCCGGACTGGTGAAGACCTCCTCGGTCGGCAGGTTGGGCATGTAAGCCACGCCGGTGCTCGTCCGCAGCGCACCGCTGATCCACAGGCAGCCGGGCAGGAGACCGACAGTCAGGTCCGTGCCCGCGCCGTGGTAGCGCACCGCATCGAGTTCGAGCGCTTCGAGGGCACGGCCCCGCGCCGCGAGTCGGTCCCGATGCTGCTGCCAGGCGTCGACGACGTCGTCCTCGTCGAGCCGCATCGCGATCGCCACGGCCTCCCAGAGCCGCGCGACATCAGGCTCACCGAAGACCTGCGAGGCCCACTGGGGGTTCGGCGCGGCGACGATGTTCCAGGCGACCGCGCCGCCGAAGAGCACGCGACGCGTGTCGGCGGCGAACCCCACCGGCACCGCGGCCAGCCGCTGCGGATCCACCCCCGCGAACAGCGCAGGATCGCCTGCGCCGGTGAGAGTCACGAGCGCGGCCCCAGTCCGCTCCATCTCGCGCAGCTGTTCGGTGCGCCAGCCCGGCACGGTGGTGAGTGTCTCGAACGGGGCATGCAGCAGCATCGAGCGCCGCACCAGCGGGTCGTCGTACTCGAGCACAACCCGGCGGGCACCCGCCGAGTACGCCGCCTCCGCGATCGCGCGGGCGACCGGGGCGTGGTCGTACTGCGCGCGCAGGTACAGATCCTGACCGACCTGCAGGTTGGCACCGACGCGTACGACCAGTTCGGCGTAAGAGCGCAGCAGGTCATCGGGGGGTGCGGTCACCTGATCACTGTCTCATCGGAATTACTGTTTCCCGGGCGGGCAGCGGAGAATCGGAACCATGGACACGACCGGCTGGATCAGCGGCCAGATCTTCCTGCAGACGGTGGACGAGAACGAGGTGCAGCAGGTCAGCGCGCTGTTGAACGCACGCAACATCCCGTTCCAGGTGCTGACCCTCAGCGAGCGGATGTCACTCGACCCCATCGACGCCGACTCGGTCCAAGCGGTCAGCTCCGACCGGTTCAGTATCGCCGTGCAGATGGCCGGATTTCCGCAGGTCGTCGGCCCGCTGCTGACCGAGCTTGTCCAGCGGGCGCACGGCGGAGGCTGGCAGCCCGATATGCGGACGTGACCTTGCCCGACTACAGAGCGACAGCATGAGTCTCAAGTCCACGATCAGAGTCCAGCTGGCACGGTGCGCATGCAACTGCTTCCGCAGCGAAAACTCGCTCGTCGAACCAAATCGGACAGATCCCTGAGACTCACCGCACAACAAAAGTTCGGTTGTTCCTCTGCAGTAACAGCAGACACCAAGGAATCGGACTTATATGGATGAAGCCTGACTCACAAAAATTTAGCGCTCCACGACTTGACTTAACGAGCGCCATACGACATTGTTGCTCCTGCACAGCGAAGAGCAGAACGGCTTAACTTCAGATTCACGCGGATCAGAACCCCCGCCTGGTCGCGAGTGTGAAGTGCACGTTGTCGATGGAGGCCGACGGAACCCCCGCCCGCCGGATTTCATCACTCTTCGTGACGTCTGTGAGGCTTCCGGCGGAACCCCCGCCCGCCGGAGGTTTCGCGGAGCGTGAGGCCCCGGTAGAACCCCCGCCTACCGGGGCTTCACCATTTTCCGGGTCAGGATTCAGACGTGTCCGTCGCCTCGTCAGTAGCACCGGCTGCCTGCTTGCCGCCGGCTTTGGCCTGTCGGTCGGCAGCCGCCTGCTTACGGATCGCTCTGCGGCGCGCGGCGCTGCGCTGTTGGGCCGCCGTGCGCGTCTTCTCCTCCGCCGGCTGAACTTCGGCGTCCGTGTCGGCCTGATCGGCGTCGTCCGTTTCCGCGGGCTCGGACCGGGCGATGCGCACCTTGCCCGACTCCAAATCGATCCGCTTGCCGCCGGAGGCGTCGCCGATT
>JAFAWL010000162.1 GCA_019241805.1 Actinomycetota bacterium | reverse complement strand
CGTGTTGAACGTCACCGCGCTGGACCTAGGGCTCGGCACCGGGGGGCATGCCCTGGTCGTGGCCATCCCGGACCGCCTACCGCCGGATCCGATCGGCCCGGGCCACATCGTCAAGGCCCGTTACACACCGTCGCAGGCAACCGTGCTCGGCGTCGACGAGCAGGACTCGCCGCATCACGCGGTGATCTCGGCCAGCACCTCGATCGACGGCTTGCCCGTCGTCATCGCCGACCTGCACTCGGCCCTGCCCGCGGTCGTCGCGGGCATCCTGGCCGACGCTCCCAAGGCCCGGGTCGTCTATGTACTCACTGACGGCGGTGCTCTGCCCCTGTGGTACTCCCGGACGGTCGCCGGGCTGGCGCCGTTGCTCGCCGGCACCGTGACGACCGGCCAGGCATTCGGGGGCGACCTGGAATCGGTCACCGTGCACACGGGCCTTTTGGCCGCCCGCCACGTGCTGCACGCCGATGTCGCCGTCGTGTCCCAGGGGCCGGGAAATCTGGGCACCGGCACTCCGTGGGGATTCTCCGGGGTCGCCGCCGGCGAGGTCGTCAACGCCGTCGCCGTGCTCGGCGGACGACCGATCGGCGCGCTGCGCCTGTCCGACGCCGATCCGCGCGAGCGCCATCGCGGCGTGTCGCACCACAGCCTGACGGCATTCGGCCGGGTCGCACTGGCCGCCGCCGACCTCGTCGTGCCGGGCGGCCTGCCGCCCTCGCTTGCCGCCGCCGTGGCCGCCGACCTCGCCGCGCTGACTACTCGGCATCGACTGGTCGAGGTCGACGTCACCGGGTTGGACGCGGCCCTGCGCGCGCTACCGGTGACGTTGTCGACGATGGGGCGTTCTCTGGACGAGGATCACGCCTATTTCCTCGCCGCGGCCGCTGCCGGTCGCCATGCCGCCACTCTCATGGGCGCGGGCCTCACATCGTCTGAATGAGCTTTTCGACCCGATCGTCGACGCTTCGGTAGGGGTCCTTGCAGAGCACCGTGCGCTGCGCCTGATCATTGAGCTTGAGGTGCACCCAATCGACGGTGAAATCGCGTCGTCTCTCTTGCGCCCGCTTGATGAAATCCCCGCGGAGCTTCGCGCGCGTCGTCTGCGGCGGCACACTCTTCGCCTCGAACACGGCCAGGTCGTTCGACACGCGTGCGACGGCACCGCGGCGTTCGAGCAGGTAGTACAGCCCCCGACCGCGTTGGATGTCGTGATAGGCCAGGTCCAACTGCGCCACCCGCGGTGAGGACAGCGGCAGGTCGTGCTTGCTTCGGTAGCGATCGATCAGCTGGTACTTGGTGGCCCAGTCGATCTCGCGATCGATCAGCGACAGGTCCTGTTTCTCGACCGCGTCCAGGGTGCGTCCCCAGAGCTCCACGACCCGCGCCGACGCTTCGTCGGCGCCGTTCTGTTCGACGAATTCGGCCACCCGGCTGTGGTAATCACGCTGGATCTCCAGCGCCGACGCCGTGCGGCCGGCGGCCAGGCGCACCGGCCGCGAGCCGGTGAGGTCGTGGCTGATCTCCCGAATAGCGCGGATCGGATTTTCCAAGGTCAGGTCGCGGAACATCACGCCGTGCTCGATCATGCGTAGCACCAGATCGGCTGACCCGACCTTGAGCATCGTCGTGGCCTCGTTCATGTTCGAGTCGCCGACGATGACGTGCAGGCGGCGATACCGCTCGGCGTCGGCGTGCGGCTCGTCCCGCGTGTTGATGATCGGCCGGGAGCGGGTCGTGGCCGAGGACACGCCCTCCCAGATGTGCTCGGCCCGCTGACTGATGCAGTACACCGCGCCACGCGGCGTCTGCAACACCTTGCCCGCTCCGCAGATCAGCTGACGCGTGACCAGGAACGGGATCAGCACGTCGGCCAGCCGGCTGAACTCGCCGTGCCGTCCGACCAGGTAGTTCTCGTGGCAGCCGTAGCTGTTCCCGGCCGAATCGGTGTTGTTCTTGAACAGGTAGATGTCGCCCGCGATGCCTTCGTCGTGCAGGCGTCGTTCGGCGTCGGCCACCAGGCCTTCGAGAATGCGCTCGCCCGCCTTGTCGTGCGTGACGAGGCTGGTCAGGGAGTCGCATTCGGGGGTGGCGTACTCCGGGTGGCTGCCGACGTCCAGATACAGCCGGGCGCCGTTTTTCAGGAAGACATTGGAGGAGCGTCCCCAGGACACGACGCGGCGGAACAGGTAGCGCGCGACCTCGTCCGGCGAGAGTCGACGTTGCCCGTGGAAGGTACAGGTGACCCCGTACTCGTTCTCGATCCCGAAGATCCGCCGCTGCACCCGTTCCACACTAGGACCTCGCGCCCCTGGACGCCTCTGACACGGCCCGGAACGCCCTTAAAGCTTCAGCCGAAGCAGGGCGGTGCCACTGCCCGTGGTAATCGAGATCGAGGCAATCTGATCCTTGGTCAGTGCGGTGCCCGACGGGTAGCTGATCTGCTTGCCGGGGGTCACCTGCCAGCTGCCCAGCGTCTGGCTCGACCCCTGCCGGTCAGTGACGACCAGGTCGTAGGTCGCTCCCGGCGGATAGTCGAACGAGCTTTCGTACGAGCAGTGCAGAGTGATCTTGGTGCCCCACGAGACGGCCGTCACCTCGGCCGATGCGCTGACCGGGGAGTCGACGACGGCGGTCATCGCCAGTGGGTGCCCGGCCGGCGAGGAGGGCGTTGAATTGGTAGTGCGCACGAGCAGGGTCGTCACGAGGACGAGGCAGGCCGCGGCGAGGACCGCGGCGCCGCTCACCAGCCAGCGACGACGGCGCCGCTGCTCGCGGACTGCGCTCAACAGCCGGGGCAGCAGCAGGTCCGACGGCTCGTACTGGATTGCGTCGTCGGCGAACGCCTCCGGCGAGGCCGAGCCGAGCAACCGGCCGACCTCCTCCAACGAAGCCACGGATGCGGCGCAATCGTCGCATTCGCTCAGGTGCGCTGCGAATTCCCGACGCTCGTCCGTATCCAGCGTGCCAAGTACATACGCGGCATCCAGGTGGGCGAAGCGATCCTCGCCGGTCACGAGAGCGCTCCCATCTGTTCGAGCGTCGCGCGAAGCGCGTGCAGGGCGTAGTGCGTTCGGGATTTCACGGTGCCGGGCGGAATGCCCAGTGCCTGCGCCGCTTGGCTGACCGACGCCCCCCGCAGGTAGGTCTCGCGCAACACCGCCCGGTGTTCGGCCGACAGCGCAGCGACCGCGGTGTCGATCAGCGCGCGGTCGACTACTCGGGAAGCGAGGTCGTCCACCCGTTGTTCGGGCGGTTCAGCGGTGATCACTTCAGGTCGTGATCGACGGGCGCGCCAGTCGTCGATCACGATCCGGCGCGCGACGGTGAACAGCCACGCCCGCGCCGATCCAGCGGACTGGTCGAGCACCTTCGGGTTCTTCCAGGCCCGTAACAGCGTCTCCTGCACGACGTCCTCGGCCCGGGCCCGGTCGCCGTTCGTCAGACGCACGACGAAGTTCTGTAGCGCCGCTGCGTGTTCGTCGTGCAGCGCTCGAAGCAGCTCGGCCTCGCCGACTGGCACCGGGCCTCCTGGCCTGCGACCGCGACCGGACGGACCCGGTCGGTAGGACAAGTGTGCCGCAGCGGTCATCTGTTGCGTGTCCCCCGCCAGTACGTCGCGGCGGCCACCAGCCCGAACACGAGCGCCACGTACTCGGCGATCTCGGCGAGGATCTCGGACTCACCGCCCAGCGTCTCGTGCAGACCGAACAGCCCGACGCTGGCCGAGATATAGAAGGCAACGAGCGTGGCCGCGCCGAAGCCCGCGCAGAGCAACGAGGGGATCCAGTGTCGCCAGACAATCGCGGCCAGTCCGATCACCAGCCCCCCGATCGCATTGAGCAGGAAGAGCGGGCCGATGGTCTTGATGTCCCTGAAACCGCCCGCGTACCAGAGATCGAAGTGGACGTCAGCGGACAGGAGGACACCCGCGGCCGCCAGCCCGCGGCTCAGCGCCTCGACGCCGAATCCGGTGCGACTCACCACCTGGCTCGCCATTGTGAACTCCCTTGGTCGCTCGTCCCATTCGCTGATCGATACGTAGGGATCGTCGACGCGGTTCAGGAGTCGGCCGCGATCGAACCCGATTCGAGGCTGCGCCGTGTCAGGTCAGTGGAGGGATGCCAGCGGCGGGGCGATCCGGCGTCATTTCCCCACGCCGGATGGCCCCGCTTGCCGGTCCCGAACGGCACCGACTGACGGAGGACTCATGCCAATTTCCATCCAACCGACTCGCCGAACCGTGCTCGTCGGCAGTGCGGCGGGCGCCGCCGGACTCGCGCTAGCGGCCTGCACCAGCAGCGGCTCGAGCTCGAACTCGGCGTCCGGCCGGACGTCGGCGTCGGCGTCGAACCCCGCGTCGAACGCCGCATCGGGTGACGGAGGGACGACCCTGGCCGCGCTCGACTCGGTGAACGTCGGTGAGGCGATATCGGTGAAGTTGCCGAACGGCAAGCCGGGCATCGTGGCGCGGCCGACGGATTCGACCGCGGTCGCGTTTAGCGCGATCTGCACCCACATGGGTTGCACGGTGGCGCCGGCCGGTAAGGAGCTGCACTGCCCGTGCCACGGGTCCAGGTACAACGCGACGACCGGTGCGGTCATCCAAGGACCGGCGCCGCGCGCACTGGCGGCCGTGCCCGTGCACATCGCCGATGGTCAGGTCGTCACCGGGGCGTCGTGACCGACACCCGGACGAGTGACGCTATTCGGCCGGCGGCGTGTCCGGAGCTTCGCCGCCGGACGGCTGGTCCGCTGACTCGTCGGCTGCCGACTCGTCCGGGGTCACGGTGGCATCATCCGGCTCGGCCGCGTCCGCGGCTGGTGCGTCCGACGGTGCCGGCGAGGCTGTAATCGCCAGCAGCGCGGTGAGGGCGGCACCGGCAATCCGACGGAATTTCCGGATCGGGCGCGTGCGATCGAGTACGGCGACTTCGATCTGCGACGCGGTCAACTCGCGGGCGGCCCCGTTGCCGCCGGCCGAACTGAGGGCGCCGACGCCGACGGCGAGCGCGTCACCCAGCTCGAGCCCGGCGCTAAAGCGTTGCCGCAGTTCGGCCGTGAGCGCTTCGGCCTGGCCGCCCATGACTAGGAATTCGGGCTCGTCGACGATCGTCCCGTCGTAGGAAAGCCGGTACAACTGGTCGTCGTCGGCCGTCGCGCCGACCTCGGCCACGCAGATCTCGACCTCGTACGGTTTCGGCTGCTCGGTGAAGATCGCGCCAAGGGTCTGGGCATACGCATTGGCGAGCGCACGGGCCGTGACGTCGCGGCGGTCATAGGAGTAACCGCGCAGATCAGCCAGGCGGATGCCGGCTACCCGTAAGTTCTCGAACTCGTTGTACCGACCGACGGCGGCGAAGCCGATGCGGTCATAGATCTCACTCACCTTGTGCAGCGCCGAACTCGGGTTCTCGGCAACGAATAACACGCCGTCGCGGTAGGTCAGCACCGCTACGCTCCGGCCGCGGGCGATGCCCTTGCGCGCGTACTCCGAGCGATCGCGCATGATCTGCTCGGCGGACGCGTAGTACGGCATCGTCATCGCGGTGGACTCTTTCTCGCAGGCGGCTGGGTCATCATGATTGGCTCGTCACCGTCGGTGCCGTCTCGGGCGCTTCAGGAGCCCGGACGTTCCGAGCGTTCGGCGATGATGGCCCGAACCACCCCGTCGAGATCATCACCCGGCACCCGGCGGGTCCCCTCGGCGCTTGCGGTCATGACCACCGGGAAGATCCGGCGCGTGAGGTCAGGGCCGCCGGTAGCCGAGTCATCGTCGGCGGCGTCGTACAGCGCCTCCACGCAGACGCGGATGGCGGCCTCAACGGGCAAGCCGGGTCGCCAGAGTTTCTTCAACGAGCTCTTGGCAAAGATCGAGCCGGAGCCGACACAGTCGTAGTACTGTTCCGGATACCGTCCGCCGGCGACGTCGAAGCTGAAGATCTTCCC
>JAFAWL010000123.1 GCA_019241805.1 Actinomycetota bacterium | reverse complement strand
CTTCGTCGGCTGGGCGCACGTCCTGTACGGAATGCTGCTCGGCTTCGTGATCGCCTCGGTCGTCTCGTTGCCCTTCGTCGCACTCCGGCGTGCCAGCATGCGCAGCGCGATTCCGCTGGGCCCGGCTCTGGTCGCGGGCGCGTTGTTGGTACTGGCGTTCGACCTCGTGCCGGGCAGCCTGGACTGATCCTTCCGGTGATCTGTGCCGGCAATTCGGCAACGAGGGCCGCTGGATCTGGGACACTGAGCCCGTGCTGAATTGGATCACGGCCGGTGAGTCGCACGGGCCGGCGCTCGTCGCGGTGCTCGACGGTCTGCCCGCGGGGGTCGAGGTGAGCACCGAGGTGTTGCGCACCGACCTCGCGCGCCGCCGGCTCGGGTACGGCCGTGGAGCCCGGATGTCGTTCGAACAGGACGAGGTGGAGCTCACCGGCGGAGTCCGGCACGGCGTCACGATGGGCGGCCCGATCGCGATTCGGGTCGGCAACACGGAGTGGCCCAAGTGGCAGACCGTGATGGCCGCCGACCCGGTCGATGCCGACGTGCGCGCCGACCAGGCCCGCAACGCCCCCCTCACCCGACCGCGACCCGGTCATGCCGATCTCGCGGGCATGCAGAAGTACGACCTGGACGACGCCCGACCGGTCCTGGAGCGGGCCAGCGCGCGCGAGACCGCCGCCCGGGTCGCCCTGGGCGCGGTCGCGAAGGCCTTCCTGCTGCAGGCGCTGGACGTCGAGATAGTCAGCCATGTGGTGTCGATCGGTTCGGTGACCGCCCCGGTCGGGCTGCTCCCGGTTCCCGCCGATCGCAACCGGATCGATGAGTCGTTGGTCCGTTGCCTGGACGAAGCGGCGTCGCGGGCGATGGTCGAGGAGATCGACGAGACGCGTAAGGCCGGTGACACGCTCGGCGGGGTCGTCGAGGTGCTCGCTTACGGCCTGCCGCCGGGACTGGGCAGTCACGTGCAGGGTGAGCGGCGCCTCGACGCCCAGCTCGCCGGGGCGCTGATGAGCATCCAGGCGATCAAAGGCGTCGAGGTCGGCGACGGCTTCGAGCTCGCGCGCATCCGAGGCTCCCTCGCCCACGACGAGATCGTTCGCAACGGGGGGCTGATCCGCCGCAGTTCGGGACGATCCGGCGGAACCGAAGGCGGAATGAGCACCGGTGAAGCGCTTCGCGTACGTGCCGCGATGAAGCCGATTTCGACGATCCCCCGGGCGTTGGCGACGATCGACACCGCAACCGGCGACCCCGCGGTGGCGATCAATCAGCGCTCCGATGTGTGTGCGGTGCCTGCCGCCGGCGTGGTCGCCGAGGCGATGGTCGCGCTCGTCCTGGCCCGCGCCTCGCTGGAGAAATTCGGTGGCGATTCACTCGACGAGACGCGCCGCAATCAGCGGGGCTACCTTCGCCGACTGGCCGAGCGCGGCCTGGACGCCGCGCAGGGATCGGGCATTCGCACGTGAGGCCCCGCGCGGTGCTGGTCGGTCTGCCCGGTACGGGCAAGACCACGACTGGGCGCCGGCTCGCTGCACGGCTGGACGTCACCTTCGCCGACTCCGACGTGCTGGTCGAGCAGCGAACGGGCCGGCGAGTCGTGGATATCTTCGCCGCCGACGGTGAGTCCGCGTTCCGGGCACTGGAGGCCGAGGTCATCCGCGACGCGCTGACCGGGGGATTCGAAGGGATCCTGGCCCTCGGTGGCGGCGCGGTCACGGTCGAGGCCAATCGGGTGGCGTTAAAGGCGAGCGGCGTACCGGTCGTGCTGCTGCGCTCCTCCATCCGTACGTTGTCCCGCCGGGTCGGTACCGGCGCATCCCGCCCGCTGCTCGCGGGCGATCCGCGCGGCCGGTTGGTGGAACTCGCCCGCGAGCGCGACCCGCTCTACCGCGAGGTGGCGACGCTCGTCGTGGACACCGACCGGCGCAGCAGCGCCCGGGTCTGCGCCGAGTTGGTCGATCTGCTCGGCGTGCACGTGTCGGGCAAGTCGGTGTCCGGGTGAACGGAACCGTCCGTATTCCCGTCGGCGGATCGACATCCTATGACGTGCTCGTCGGTCACGGCGTGCTCCCACACTTGGTCGGCCTGCTCGACGGCGCCACGCGCGTCGCCGTCATCCATCCGCCGACGCTGGTCGAGCGAGCGGCGCGGATACGCACGCAGCTGATGGATTGCGGCTTCGACGCGCTGACGATCGAGATCCCGGACGGCGAGGCGGCCAAGACGATCGCTGTGGCGGGTTCCTGCTGGGATGCGCTGGCCGAGGCCGGGTTCACCCGCACCGACGCCGTGGTCGGTCTGGGCGGCGGAGCCACCACCGACGTGGCCGGTTGGGTCGCTGCAGCGTGGTTACGCGGGGTGCGGGTGGTGCACGTCCCCACGACGCTCGCCGGCATGGTCGACGCCGCTGTCGGCGGCAAGACCGGCGTCAACCTGGCGCAAGGCAAGAACCTGGTCGGCGCGTTTCATCCCCCGGCCGGTGTGCTCTGCGATCTGGACCTGCTCAGCACGCTGCCGGTCGAGGAGTACCGGCCCGGATTGGCTGAAGTGATCAAAAGTGGCTTTATCGCCGACCCCCGGATCCTCGAACTGATCGAGGCCGACCCGAGCGGCGCGGTCGTTCCCGGCAATCCGGCCGAGGCCGAGCTGGTCGAGCGGACGATACGGGTCAAGGCGCACGTGGTCGGTGAGGATCTGACCGAACAGGGGCTGCGCGAGATCCTGAACTACGGCCACACCCTCGGGCACGCCATCGAACGAGCCGAAGGCTATCGGTGGCGACATGGGTCGGCCGTGTCGATCGGTCTGGTGTTCGCGGCGGCGCTGGGCCGGCAGCTAGGTCGGCTCGACGACAACACCGCCGACCGGCACCGCAGCGTCCTGGAGGCAGTCGGGTTGCCTACGCGATACCGGCCCGGGGCCCTGCCCGAGCTGCTGGAGACGATGCGGGTGGACAAGAAGTCGCGCGGCAATCAGCTCCGGTTCGTCGTACTCGAGGCGCTGGCCCGGCCGACCACCGTTACCGGTCCCGACCCGGCGGCGCTGTCGGCCGCGTACTCGGAGGTGTCATGACTGCTACCCGTCCCGTATTGGTGCTCAACGGTCCCAACCTCGCTCGTCTGGGCACGAGGGAACCGCACATCTACGGCTCGGCGACCTATGCCGAGCTGGTCGATCTGTGCGTGCGCGGCGGCGCCGAGCTCGGCCTCGACGTCGTCGTGCGCCAGACCGAGCACGAGGGACAGCTGCTGGAGTGGTTGCACGAGGCCGCCGACACGGCGACCCCGGTCGTACTGAACGCCGGGGCCCTCACGCACACCTCGGTCGCGCTGGGCGACGCCTGCGCGATGCTCACCGCAGCGTTGATCGAGGTGCACATCAGCAACGTGCATCGCCGTGAACAGTTCCGGCATCACAGCTACATCTCGGCTCATGCCACCGGAGTGATCGTCGGCCTGGGCCTGGAGGGCTACGTGCTGGCGCTGTCGTGGATCGCCTCGGGCGCAAGCCGAGCCGACTAGACTCGACGCACTGCCTCGAACCGCCGCACTCCGTCGGCCATCAGGCTTTCCCCCAGTTCTCAGCAAGGAGACGCACGCACGTGGCCACCACGAACGACCTGAAGAACGGTCTGGTCCTCAATATCGACGGTCAGCTGTGGACCGTCGTCGAGTTCCAGCACGTCAAGCCCGGCAAGGGTGGGGCGTTCGTACGGACCACCCTGAAAAACGTGCTCTCCGGCAAGGTCGTCGATCGCACGTTCAACGCAGGCACCCGGGTGGAGACGGCCACCGTCGACAAGCGCGGGATGACCTACCTCTACCGCGAGGGCGAGGAGTTCGTCTTCATGGACGGCGAGACCTTCGACCAGGTGCCGATCCCGGCCGCCACGGTCGGCGAGAACGCCAACTACCTGCTCGACAACGCCGAGGTCGTCGCCGCGATGCACGAGGGCCAAGCGCTGTACATCGAACTGCCGACCAGCGTCGAATTGATCATCTCGCACACCGACCCCGGCCTGCAGGGTGATCGCTCGACCGGCGGCACGAAGCCGGCGACCCTCGAGACGGGGGCCGAGATCCAGGTGCCGTTGTTCGTCAGCACCGGCGAGAAGGTCAAGGTCGATACCCGCGACGGTCGCTACCTCGGTCGGGTCAACGGCTGACGTGGCTGCGCGCAGCAAGGCCCGGAAGCGGGCGGTCGACGTGCTCTACGAGTCCGACATCCGCGGAACGGATCCGGTCGGCACGCTGGCCGATCGCGTCAGCCTGGCCGATCCACCGGTCAACGACTACACCGTCGAGCTGGTCGAGGGTGTGGCCGCGCACCGCGACCGCATCGACGACATACTCGCCGAGTATGCCGAGGGCTGGTCGATCGACCGGATGCCCGGTGTCGACCGCGCGATCCTGCGGGTCGGCGTGTTCGAAGTGCTGTGGTGCTCGGACGTGCCTGCGGCAGTCGCGATCGACGAGGCGGTAGAACTCGCCAAGTCGCTGTCCACCGATGAATCGCCACGCTTCGTCAACGGCGTGCTGGCCCGCGTGCTCAGGGATTCGATCTCCCTGACGGCTTAACGGTCTGACGGCTCCCGCGCCCGTCAGATCTCGCCGTCGAGAATCAGCGAGCTGGCCGCCAACACCTGCCACTTCACCAGTCGCTGCGTGAGCAGTTCGACCGAGGTGTCGTACATGATGGCCAGCGAGCGGAGATCGTCGGAACGGATCGACAGCACCCGGTTGCCGTAGTCACCGCGCTGCCGCTGGATGGCGGCGGCGAAACGAGTGAGCGGTCCGGCGTCCTCGGAGGGCACCGACTGAAGTCGTTCGAGGTTCA
>JAFAWL010000122.1 GCA_019241805.1 Actinomycetota bacterium | reverse complement strand
CGGGCTATTTCGGCCAGAACGTGCCCTACCCCGGCTTCGGTGCGCACTGGGGATTCTGGCTCAGCGTCGTCTCGATGATCCTGATCGCGGTTGCGCTGTACATCACGTTCAAACGCAAAGACTGGCTCTGAAGGGAAAGCTCACGGCCGGCCCGAGTGCAACACCAGTCCGGCCTTCTGGAACTCCTTCACCGACGAGTACCCGCACTTGGCCATGGCCCGGCGCACCGAGCCGAATAAGTTGCGCTGGCCGCTGGCGTCGTGCGCGGGCCCCAACAACAGCTCCTCGAACGTGGGACGCTCGTCGTCTTCGACGCTCAGCACGACCGAGCGCGGCACCCGCGGATGCGACGCGGTGACGTCCCAGAAGCGGCCGTCACCCGGAGCTTCGGCCGCGAAAGCCAGCGGCTCGCCCAGCATCACGGCGTCCGCGCCGCAGGCCAGCGCCTTGGCGATGTCGCCGCCGCTGCCCATGTCTCCGTACGCGATCAAGTGCACGTACCGGCCACCGGTCTCGTCCAGGTAGTCCCGCCGAGCGGCCGCGGCGTCGACGATCGCGGTCGCCATCGGCACATCGATGCCCAACGCTCGATCGGTCGACGAGCCGGCGTGCGCGCCGTAACCGACGATCACCCCGGCCGCGCCGGTGCGCATCAGATGCAGCGCCGTCTGATAGTCACCGCACCCGCCGACGATTACCGGAACGTCCACGTCGGCGAGAAACGTCTTCAGGTTCAGCGCGCTCTTCTCGTCGTTCGCGATCACGTGTTCAGCCGAGATCACAGTGCCCTGGATAACCAGGATGTCGACCCCTTCGGACAACGCGGCGTCGGCCAGTTCCACCGTGTGCTGCGGCGACAACCGGACCGCCACCGTGACCCCCGCGGCCCGCAGATCCCGGATCCGGCGCCGCAATAGCTCGGGACTCACCGGCTTGGCGTACGCCTCCTGCAATGCCGCGGTCGACGGACCGAGGGAGGCCAGTTCGGACGCGGCGTCCTCGTAACGCGACCAGAGGCCCTCGCCGTCGAGCACGGCCAAGCCACCCAACCGTTCGATCTCGACCGCAGTCGTCGGCGAGACGACCGCGTCCGAGGGGGCCGCGGCGAAGGGCAACGAGAACGTATGGGCGTCGATCTGCCAGGACGTCGACACGCCCGCCGATGCCCGGGTACGCCGAGTCGGCACGAGCGCCAACTCGTGCAGGTGATAGCCGCGACGCACACTGCGTCCCAGCCCGATCTCGACGGTCTCCGGCATGGTGCCGAGTCTGCCAGACCCAGCCCGGATAGCCGTTTCAGCGAATGCCCGGCCGGACCGACCGCCCAGAGGACCGATAACACTGAACCCGGCACCGCCCCGTAGCGTGAGATCCAACGACCAGCCGAGGAGAGCCGATGTCAGAACCCGCCGCCGGCACCACGCTCGTCATGTCGCGCGTGTTCGCGGCCCCGCGGCCGCTCGTCTTCCGCGCCTTCACCGACCCCGACCAGCTCGCCGCCTGGTTCGGCCCGGTCGGCTGGAGCGTGCCGTGCGACACCGTCGCGATCGAGCCGCGGATCGGTGGCCGCTGGGACCTCACCATGGTCAATGACGACGACCCGTCGATGACCTCGCCGGTCGCCGCCCGGTTCAGCGACTTCATCGAGAACGAGCTGATCGTCGGCGAGCAGGACGCCGAGGGGGTCGACGGGTTCGAGGGCAACGTGCGTTTGACCTTGCGGCTCGAATTCCACGACGAGGGCGACGGGTCGACGCGCCTCGAACTACGTCAGGGTCCCTACGTGCCCAGCATCATGAGCGGCGCCCAGCAGGGCTGGGGCAGCTCGTTCGACAAACTCGACGCCTTGCTCGCCGCGGCCTGAATCAACCGGAGGTCCGCATGACCGCGCACATGATCGTCGGCGGCGGGTTGGCCGCCGGAAAGACCGCCGAGGCGCTCCGCGCCGGGGGGCACGACGGCGAGATCGTGCTGATCAGCGACGAGCCCCACCTGCCCTACGAACGACCACCGTTGTCCAAGAGCTACCTGATGGGCACCTCCGAGCGCGAGAGGGTTTTCGTCCATCCGCAGTCCTGGTACGCCGAACACGGCATCGACCTGCGTCTCGGGCAGCCGGTCACCGCTCTCGACTCGGCTGCCCGCACGCTGACCCTCGCTGCCGGCGCCACGGTGCGTTACGACACCTGCCTGCTCGCCACCGGGTCGGTGCCGCGCCGACTTGACGTGCCGGGAGCCGACGCGGCCGGCGTGCACTACCTGCGCAAACTCGACGAGAGCGACAACATCAAGAGCGTGCTGGGCGCCGGTGGTGCGCTGGCGGTCATCGGGGCCGGCTGGATCGGCCTTGAAGTGGCGGCCGCCGCCCGCAGCGCGGGTCTGGCCGTCACCGTTGTCGAAGCGGCCGAACTGCCCCTGCTGCGTGTCCTCGGTCCCGAGGTGGCCCGGATCTTCGCCCAGCTACATCGCGACCACGACGTCGATCTGCGCCTGGGCTCAGGCGTGGATTCGCTGCGAGTCGAGGACGCGCACGTGCGCGGCGTACGTCTCAACGACGGCAGCGAAGTGGCCGCCGATGCCGTTGTGGTCGGAGTCGGCATCGGTCCCGAGGTCAGCCTCGCCCGAAAGGCAGGGCTTCGCATCTACGACGGTGTACTCGCCGACGAACACCTGCGCACGAGCGACCCGCACGTGTTCGCGGCCGGCGATGTCGTCAACGCCTTCCACCCCTTCTACGGCCGCCCCGTCCGAGTCGAGCACTGGGCCAACGCGCTCAACCAGCCGACCGTCGTCGCGGCCAACATGCTCGGCGGCGATCAGTCCTATGACGCGTTGCCGTACTTCTACACCGACCAGTACGACCTCGGCATGGAGTACGTCGGTTACGTCGAACCCGGCGGCTACGACGAGATCGTGTTCCGCGGCCGGCCGGACTCCGGCGAATTCATCGCCTTCTGGTGCCGCGAGCAACAGGTGCTGGCCGGTATGAACGTCAACGTGTGGGACGTCGTCGATCCGATCAAGGCGATCATCCGCAGCCGGGCCGCGATCGATCCCGTCCGACTGGCCGATCCGAGCGTCGAACTCGCCGACCTGATCTGACCGGCGACCGACATCATCTGACCGGGGTCAG
>JAFAWL010000043.1 GCA_019241805.1 Actinomycetota bacterium | reverse complement strand
CCATCCCGCGCGGTCTTTGATGGACACCTTCTTCGTCGGGTCGGAGGACTCGGGGTTGGTGCTTCGCACCCACACCTCGCCGGTTCAGGCGCGCACGATGCTGACTCGCGACCCGCCGATCTACGTGATCTGTCCCGGCAAGTCCTTCCGCACCGACGAACTCGATGCGACGCACACGCCGATATTCCATCAGTTGGAGGGCCTGGTCATCGACAAGGGCATCACCATGGCCCACCTGAAGGGAACGCTCGACCACCTGGCCGAAGCGATGTTCGGGCCGGGGATCGTCACGCGCCTGCGTCCCTCGTATTTCCCCTTCACCGAACCCAGCGCGGAACCAGACCTGCTTTGTTTCGTGTGCCGCGGCGACTCCGTCGGAAATCCCGACTGGAACTGCCGGACCTGCGGAAGTACCGGCTGGATCGAGTGGGGTGGCTGCGGGATGGTCAACCCCCGGGTGCTGGTCGCCTGTGGCGTCGACCCTGAGGAGTACAGCGGATTCGCCTTCGGCATGGGGATCGAACGCACCTTGATGTTCCGCAACAACGTCCCCGACATGCGCGACATGGTCGAGGGAGACGTCCGCTTCTCGCAGGCCTTCGGAACGGAGGGCTGACGTGCCCGGTGGGGGAGTCGTCCGGGTCCCCGTTGACTGGCTCAGCGACTTCGCCGAGCTGCCCGTCGGGTTACCGGCCCGGGAGCTGGCCGACGCGCTCGTGCGGGTCGGCCTCGAGGTGGAGCGCATCGAGGCCTCCGGTGAGGCGTTGACCGGCCCGCTGGTGGTCGGACGGGTCGTCGGGTTCGCGCCGGAGCCGCAGAAGAACGGCAAGACGATCAGGTGGTGCCAGGTCGACGTCGGCGATGCCGAACCGCGGGGAATCGTCTGCGGTGCCGGCAACTTCGCCGTCGGTGACCTGGTCGTCGTGGCGCTTCCCGGCGCGGTGCTACCCGGTGACTTCGCCATCACCGCTCGCAAGACCTACGGACACGTGTCCGACGGCATGATCTGTTCGGTTCGTGAGCTCGGCATCGGGGACGACCACGCCGGGATCCTCGTGCTCGCCGAGGGATCAGCCGAACCCGGGCAGCCGGCAGTCACGGCGCTCGGCCTCGACAGCACGATCCTGGAGATTGCCGTGACGCCGGACCGGGGCTACTGCCTTTCGATTCGGGGCGTGGCCCGGGAGGCAGCGGCCGCGTTCGGCGTGACTTACCGCGATGTGGCGGATACCGTGCAGCTCCCGGTGGTAGACGGTGGGGCGTACGAGGTCCATGTCGAAGATCCGTCGGGTTGCGACCGGTTCTCGGCGCGCGCCGTCGCCGGTCTGGATCCGTCCGCGGCGAGCCCGGATTGGATGCAACGCCGCTTGCGCGCGGCGGGCATGCGTTCGATCTCACTCGCCGTCGACGTCACGAACTACGTCATGCTCGAAACCGGTCAGCCGCTGCACGCCTTCGATCGGGACAAGCTCTCCGGTCCGATCCGGGTCCGACGAGCGCTGGCGGGCGAGAAGCTCACGACCCTCGACGGGGTGGTACGCGCCCTCGACCCGCAAGATCTGCTGGTCACCGATGATTCGGGCCCGGTCGCCCTCGCCGGGGTGATGGGCGGTGCGTCGACCGAGATCGGGCCGGACACCTCCGAGGTCGTGCTGGAAGCGGCGCACTGGTCGCCGACTGCGATCTCGCGGGCCGTGCGCCGGCATCGGCTACCGAGTGAAGCGGCCAAGCGGTTCGAGCGCAACGTCGATCGCGACATCGCCGGCGTCGCCTTGCAACGCTGCGTCGACCTGTTGGTCGAGTACGGCGGCGCGCGACCGGTCGACGGCTACACCGTGATCGATTCGGCGACCGAGCCGACCGTGATCAAGATGGCGGCCGACCGGCCGAGCACGCTGGGCGGCTTGCCGCTGTCACGCGAGCGGGTCGTGGACCACCTGCGCACCGTCGGCTGTGCGGTCGAGGACGCCGATCCCCTAGCCGTGCGCCCACCGAGTTGGCGTCCGGACCTGATAGCTGTAGCCGACCTGGTCGAGGAAGTCATCCGCATCGAGGGGTATGACCGGCTGCCCTCGCTGCTGCCGGCGCCTCCACCGGGTTCGGGCCTGATGCCCCGCCAGGCGCTACGGCGCGATGTTTCCCGAGCGCTGGCCGCTGCGGGCGCGACCGAGGTACTCAGCTCGGTGTTCGTGTCGCCGACGGTGCACGAAGAGTTCGGCGTGGCTCCGGATGATCCGCGGCGCGCGGCCCTGCGAGTGGCGAATCCGCTGTCCGAGGCCGAGCCGGAACTGCGTACATCGCTCCTGCCGAATCTGTTGGGCACCTTGAAGCGGAACGTCGGCCGCGGCCTGGATGATGTCGTGCTGTACGAAATGGGGTTGGTGTACCTGCCTCGGGCCGACGCGGCGTTGATGCCGCGTCCGAGCGTCACACATCCTCCGTCGGCCGCCGAGATCGACGGCATGGATGCGGCGCTGCCGGCGCAACCGCGCCACGTCGCCGCGGTGCTCGCCGGGGACCTCGAGCTGGCCGGATGGAACGGAGCGGCGCGCGCCGCGAGCTGGGCCGACGCCATCGAGCTGGCCCGCGTGGTCGCGGCCGCGACGCGAGCCGAGCTCGGCGTCGCCGCCGGTGCGAACCCGCCCTGGCATCCGGGGCGCTGCGCCGAGTTGAGCCTCCACGGCCAGGTAGTCGGCTACGCCGGTGAGTTGCATCCCCGCGTTATCGATTCGCTGCGCCTCCCGGCGCGAACCTGCGCCATGGAGCTGGATCTCGACGCGTTCGAGCCGCCGTCACCGGCGCCGGCGCCGGTCGTGTCCAGCTATCCACCGGTCCGGCTGGACGTGGCCGTGACCGT
>JAFAWL010000021.1 GCA_019241805.1 Actinomycetota bacterium | reverse complement strand
GCGGGGAGCGGCGCCGACTGCAACTGTTGCGGCTGCTGCTCGCCCAGCCGAACGTGTTGTTGCTCGACGAGCCGACCAACGATCTGGACACCGACAGCCTGGCTGCGCTGGAGGATCTGCTCGACTCGTGGGCCGGCACCCTGGTCGTCGTCAGCCACGACCGTTATCTGCTCGAGCGGGTCTGCGACACGACGGTGGCACTGCTGGGCGACGGTCGCCTCTCGGCCCTTCCAGGAGGCGTCGAGGAATACTTGCGCCGACGGGGCGAGAGGGTGGCGCGGCCGCGACTCGACGCGGTCCCCACAGCGCGCTCGCGACGTGCGGATCCTCGCGCAGCGCGTAAGGAACTCGCGCGCCTCGAACGCCGGATCGCCACGCTGGAAAGGCGCGAGGTCGAACTGCACGAGCTCTTGGCCGAACACTCGACCGACTTCGAGCGGCTGCGGGAACTCGACGCCGAACTCGTCCGGGTCGTCGCCGAACTCGAGGCGACCGAAACGGCCTGGTTGGAAACGGCCGAAGACTGAACGCGCCCAGCGGCCGACGACCGCCGCCGCAGGATCAGGCGCGCACGTCGTCGATCGGTTCCGTGGCCAGCGGGCCGCCGACGTCGCCGGTGTTGACCACGCCGGCAGGCTCGATCAGCACGGCTTGCACAAGCCCGTCGGTGACCGGTCGGTGTTCGACGCCGCGCGGAACGACGTAGAGGCCCCCGTCGGTGAGCTCGACCGACCCGTCGCGCATATCGATCCGCAACCGGCCCGACAGCACGAGGAACAATTCGTCGGTATCCGCGTGCGTGTGCCAGACGAATTCGCCTTCGAGCTTGACGGCCTTGATTTCGTAGTCGTTCATGCACGCCACGACCTGTGGCTGCCACGGCTGGCTGATCTGGGCAAGGCGCTCGTACAGGTCGACCGCCTCCGGACTCATGCCATCAGTATTACGGGCGAGTGGGAATGTGCAGCGTCGGCTTGGCGTCGAGGGCGCGCAGCCCGTTCCAGCCGAGGTTGACCAGGTGTGCGGCGACTTCTTCGCGCGTCGGCTTGCGCTCCTCCAGCCACCACTGCCCGGTCAGCGCGACCATCCCGACGAGCATCTGCGCGTACATGCCGGCGAGCTTGGTCTGAAAGCCGAGGCGCTTGAATTCACCGGCGAGAATGTGTTCGACCTGGCTGGCGATGTCGTTGAGCAGCGAGGAGAACGTGCCCGATCCGGAGCCGAGCGGCGCGTCGCGGGACAGCACGCGGAAACCGTCGCTCTCGTCCTCGATGTAGGTCAGCAGGGCGAGCGCGGCCTGCTCCAGCAGGGTGCGCGGATGACCCCCGGTCAGGGCCGAGGCGATGCGGTCGAGCAGGGCGCGCATCTCGCGGTCGACGACTACTGCGTAGAGCCCCTCCTTGCCGCCGAAGTGCTCGTAGACGACCGGCTTGCTCACGCCGGCCCGGGCCGCGATCTCCTCGATCGAGGCTGCTTCGAAGCCCTTTTCGGCAAAGACGGCGCGGCCCACCTCGAGCAGCTGCTCGCGGCGCTCGTTTCCCGTCATGCGCACTCGGGTGCGCTGATCCGCGTCCGACATCAACCATGATGGTTGCATGACTGCCTCGGTTTCGGCGGCCCACCTCGACGCCCGCGACCCGCTGGCGTTCGCGCGCGTGCTGTTCGACCTCCCGTCCGACGTGATCTATCTGGACGGCAACTCGCTGGGCGCCCGGCCGGTCGTGGCCGCTCCGGCCCTCGCCGACGCTGTCGAGCGCCAGTGGGGTCATGACCTGATCCGGTCGTGGAACGAGAACGGCTGGTGGACGCTGCCGGGCCGGGTCGGTGATCGCATCGGTGTACTGGTCGGCGCCGCCGAGGGTCAAGTGATCTGCGGCGACTCGACCAGCATCCAGCTCTTCCAGGCCCTGGTGGCGGCGGCCCGCCTCGTACCGGATCGCACCGGGCTCATCACGGACGGGGCGAACTTCCCCACCGACCAATACGTGGCCGATTCGGTCGGTCGGTTGCTCGGCCTCGAGGTCACTCGCGTCAGCCCGCCCGACGTCCCGGCCCGTCTTGACGAGCGAACAGCGGTCGTGAGTCTGAGCGTGGTCGACTACCGAACGGGTGAACTCTGGGACGTGGAGATGATCACCCGCGCGGTGCACGCCGCCGGCGCGGTCATGGTGTGGGACCTCAGCCACGCGGCCGGGGTGCTGCCGATCGACCTGGACAACCTGAGCGCCGACTTCGCGGTCGGCTGCGGCTATAAGTACCTCAACGGCGGCCCCGGCGCGCCGGCGTGGATATACGTGCCGTTTCGTCACCAGGCGGCGGCTGATCTGCCCTTGATCGGCTGGCACGGCCACGCCGCCCCGTTCGATCTCGAGCCCAACTACACCCCGGCGCCCGGCATCGACCGCGCCCGTATCGGCACGCCGCCGGTTCTGTCGATGCTGGCGTTGGAGGCCGCGCTGGCGGTCTGGCAGCAGGTGGAGCTCGCCGACGTGCGAGCCAAGTCGCTTGCCCTGACCGGACGCGTGATCGAGATCGCCGACGAGATCGACTGCGTCGAGGTCGTGACGCCGCGCGCGCAGGCTCGGCGCGGCTCGCAGGTGTCGTTGCGCATGACCTATGCCTACGAGACCTGTCAGGCGCTGATCGCGCGCGGCGTGATCGGCGACTTCCGCGCGCCCGATCTTTTGCGGCTGGGCTTCGCGCCGCTCTACCTCAGCTTTCAGGATGTCGACGAGGCGATGGCTCAGCTGACCGAGATACGCGACCGCGAGACCTATCTGGATCCGCGTTTCGCTCGGGCGGTCGGCGGCGCTGTCACCTGACCAGCGGCCCGGCGGCACTTGATACGGCTTGGTCGTGGCTCGCTTACGCGCGCAGCCGGGCCAATCGCTCGGGCTTCGGCCAGCGAACCTCGGTGGCCCAACGGAGCTTCTCGAAGGTCCAGATGACGCGGGCCGAGATGTCGAGCTGCCCACGAAGCACTCCGTGCCGGGCTGCCGTCGGATCGGCGTGATGCATGTTGTGCCAGCTCTCGCCGAAGCTGAGCAGCGCCAGCGGCCAGAAGTTCGCACTCTTGTCGCGAGCGGCGAAGGGGCGCTCGCCGATCGTGTGGCAGATCGAGTTGATCGACCAGGTCACGTGGTGCAGCAACCAGATCCGCACGAGCGAAGCCCAGAAGAACGCCGAGAGGGCACCCGTCCACGACCAGGTCACTAGGCCGCCCACCAGGGCCGGCGCGAATACCGAGACAAGCGTGAATACCGGGAACAGCCGGTCGACACGCACGATGTCACGATCGGCCAGCAGATCCGGGGCGAATCGCTGCCGGTTGGTGTGCTCGACGTCGAACAGCCACCCGATATGCGCGAAGAACAGTCCCCTGGCCAGTGCTGGCACGCTTTCGCCGTAACGCCAGGGCGAATGCGGGTCGCCTTCGCGATCACTGAATGCGTGATGACGCCGGTGGTCGGCCACCCAACGGATGACCGGACCCTCGACGGCCAGACTGCCGGCCACCGCCATCGCAATCTTCAATCCGCGATTGGCTTTGAACGAGCCGTGGGTGAAGTAGCGGTGGTAGCCGACCGTGATGCCCAGGCCCGACACGTTGTAGAAGACGAAGGCGATCACGAGATCGCTCCATCCCAGACCCCAACCCCAGGCAACCGGGATGGCGGCGAGGACGGCCACAAAGGGGACGATGACGAAGACGTAGAGCATGAGCTGCTCGCCCCGCCGTTTCCGACCTTCGGTGGCCGGTTTGGGGCCGCGGGCGACAGGCTGTTCGATCCCGGGGCGGTCGAGCAGCGTCATGGCGGCGCTCCTTGGCTGGTTCGTGGCTCGGCCTGGTTTCGGCAACGTAGGTTACGGAAGCGTAACCTACGCCCGCGTCTTGCGAAGGTCGGCCAGCCA
>JAFAWL010000048.1 GCA_019241805.1 Actinomycetota bacterium | reverse complement strand
ACGATCACGAGCTGGTGAAGCTCGAATGGTGGGAGGAGCTGGCCGACGAGCAGGACGACGACATCTTCAACCCCGCCCTCGACGCGAGCTACGACCTCACCCGGCCCTCGTCGAAAGCGGCCGAGCTGGTGCGTGAACTGGTCGACTTCTGCGGCCTGGAGGAGCTGACCGACGAGTTGGAAGACCCGATCGACGAGAACGACTGGAAAATCGTCGTCGACGAGATCAAGGCCTGCCTCGAGCCGGAGGACTGAGCTCGGCGTCCGGATCAGACGAACGCAGCCTGCTCGCGCAGCATCGATCGCACCTCCGGCGCGGCTGAGCGCACCGCGTCGGCGTCGGCGTCGTCGACCCGCTCTTGCGAGGCTCGTTCGGCCTCGACCCGGGCGGTGTACATCGCCACCTCGCGTTCGCGGGTCCGCGCGTCCCAGCTCAGGATCGACCCGACCAGCTCGGCCACGGCCGGCGCGGATTCCACGCCGCGATGCGGGTACTCGATCGAGATCCGGGTGCGTCGGGTGAGTACATCCTCCAGGTGCAGGGCGCCCTCGTGCGTGACCGCATACCGGATCTCGGCCAGCAGGTAGTCCGGCGCCGCCGGCACGGTCAGCAACAGGCCCGGGTCGTCCAGCCCCGGCTCGAGCACGTCACGGATCATCGAGCCGTACCGGTCCAGGACGTGCCGGATGCGGTACGGATGCAGCCCGAACTCGGTTGCGAGTGATCCGAGCTGATTGCGCATGGCGAAATACCCTTCGGCGCCCAATAGCGGCACCCGGTCAGTGCACGACGGCGGCACGAGCTTGGGTAGGTCGTCGGCTCCGGCATCGACCGCGTCGGCGGCCATTATTCGGTAGGTCGTGTACTTGCCGCCCGCGATCGAGATCAAACCCGGCACGACGCGAGCGACGGCGTGTTCGCGTGACAACGCCGAGGTGTCCTCCGATTCGCCGGCCAGCAACGGACGCAGCCCGGCGAATACGCCTTCGATGTCGGCATGTGACAGCGGCGAGACGAGCACAGAGTTGACGTGGTCAAGTAGGTAATCGATGTCGCGCCGAGTGGCGGCCGGGTGCGCGAGGTCGAGATTCCAGTCGGTGTCGGTCGTACCGATCAACCAGTGGTTCTTCCACGGAATCACGAACAGCACCGAAGTTTCGGTGCGCAGGATCAGCCCGGCGTCGCCGGTAATTTTGTCGCGCGGCACGACGAGGTGCACGCCCTTGGATGCCCGCACCTTGAATCGACCACGACCGCCCGAGATCGCTTGAATCTCGTCGGACCAGACGCCGGTGCAGTTCAGCACGACGCCGGCGTGCACGGTTGTCTCGCGGCCGTCCTCGGCGTCACGTACCCGCGCGCCGACCACCCGATCCGATTCGCGCTCGAAGCCGACGACCTGGGTCGAGGGCCGGATCACGGCTCCGTATCGGGCCGCGGTACGCGCAACCGTGAGGGTGTGTCGGGCATCGTCGGCTTGGGCGTCGTAGTAGCGGACCGCACCGATCAACGCATCGTGGCGCAGACCGGGGAAGACGCGCAGCGCGCCCGCCCGCGTCAGGTGCCTCTGTCGCGGGACGCCGCTTCGACCACCGAGCGTGTCGTACAAGGCTAATCCCGAAGCAACGTAAGGGCGTTCCCAACCGCGGTGGGTCAGTGGGTAAAGGAACTGCACCGGTTTCACGAGGTGCGGCGCCAGCCGAGTGGTCATCAACTCCCGTTCGTGCAGCGCTTCGCGCACCAGGCCGAACTCGAGCTGTTCGAGGTAACGCAACCCGCCGTGAAAAAGTTTGGACGAACGGCTCGAAGTTCCCGAGGCAAAATCACGAGCTTCGACGAGGGTCACCGTCAGCCCGCGCGTCGCCGCGTCCAGGGCAGCACCGGCGCCGGTTACTCCGCCGCCGATAACGAGGACGTCGAACGTCTCGCCGTCCAAGCGCCGCCAGGCCGCTTCGCGATAGTTGGCGTCCAGCCGCGACGCCCCGCCACCACGCGGGATCTTCGGCGCGTCCGGCTCCACCCGCTCACGCTAGCGCAGCGATCCGGGCGTCCACCGCCGCCGATTACCATCGCCAGCTATGCGGCCGATCCCTGATGCCCGAGCTGCCGTCACGTCTGCGTTCGAGTGGATCGCGTCAGTGGCGGTGGAGGCGCCCGTGGGATGGCAGTGGCGGGAAGGCTCGAATCCGTCGGACAACCTCTACTGCGGAACTGCCGGAGTGTTACTGAGCTGCGCCGAGGTCGCGGGCTGCGGGCAGCAACTACTCGGACCGGCCGGATCCGCCGTGGCCGAAGCCGCGCTCGCCCGGTTGCACTACCTCGTCGAGAGCCCGGACGCAGCCGATGACGTGGATGCCGGCCTGTTCTCCGGGTGGGCCGGAATCGTCGTGGCCTTGCGTGCCTGGGCAGTGGCATCGGCGAACGGGGAGGCCGAGGCGGCGGCCCGAGTGGCGGCCGACCGACTGGCCGACCAGGTTGTGGCCGAGCGCTACGGCGACCCGTGCGCCGACATTATTTCTGGTGATGCCGGCACCCTGCTGGCGTTGCTGCCGGTGAACTCCGATCGGTGTCAGGCGGCCGCGGAAGCGCTCGTGGGCCGGTTGATCGCCGCGGCCGAGCCGACTGAGTTCGGTCCGCAGTGGCGCATGCGGCCCGGCTATCCCTCGCTGATGCCGGGCTTCTCCCACGGGACGGCCGGGGTGGCCTACGCGCTCGCCGTCGCCGGCGTCGCCCTCGACTGCGCTCCGGCCGCGGAACTCGCTCGTCGCGGCGCGGATACGTTGATCGCGCTCGGCCGTCGGTCCGAAGGATGGGCCGTACCGTTACAGCTACCACCCAAGCCCGACCGGCCGCCTGTGTTCTACGGCTGGTGCCACGGCCCGGCCGGCACCGGACGTTTGTTCGCCCAACTCGAGGCGACCGACGGCGGCGAGAAATGGACCGGGGTGATTCACGAATGTCTCGGCGCCCTAGAAAGGAGTGGCCTGCCCGAACGCCGCTACCCCGGTTTCTGGGACAACGTCGCGCGGTGTTGCGGGACGGCCGGGCTCGGGAGCTTCCTGCTCGATCGGTGCGAGGTGACAGGTGAACGGCGGCTGCTCGACTGGTCGCAGTCGCTGGCCGTGGACGTACTGAACGGCACGAACGCCAGGGGCGTCGGCGCCTCGTGGTCGAACATTGAATACACCGCGGTCAACCCGTTATTAGCGCCCGAACCCGGCTTCATGCAGGGCGCCACCGGTATCGCCGGTTGGTTGGCCCGCCTGCACACCTTCCGCTGCGGCGAGCGTCCCGTTCCGGTGCGCCTCGGCGTCGACCCGCGCTGGGTCTAGGCCGTGATTTCCCGGCGGTCACCGACCGCCCGCACGATCACGATCGGTGTCGTCGCCCTGATCGGGATCAGTGCCTGCGGACATCAGCGTGGACACGGGCGATCGACGAGCACTCGATCAACACCGCCCCCCGCCTCGACGGTCGCGCGCACGCTGGCGCAACCGCAGCCGGCTTCGTCCGCGGCGACCCCGAGCGTCGCGCCGCCGACACCCGCCCAAGCCACGCTCGCCGGAATGAGCAAGTCACAACGGATCGGGCAACTGTTCATGGTGGGCGCCTCGTCGACCGGTCCCGATCAGCGTGCGCTCGCCGCCGTCGCCGGCCGGGACGTCGGGTCGGTGTTCCTCATGGGCACCAGCCAGCTGTCCGCGCCCCAAGTGGCCGCGCTCGTCGCACCGTTCCAGGCCGCCGCCGGCACCACCCGGCTGTTCGTCGCCACCGACCAGGAAGGCGGTTCGGTGCAACGACTGCAGGGACCGGGCTTCTCCTCGATCCCGAGCGCGCTCGATCAAGGTCGGCTCCCTGCGTCGGCGTTACAGCAGCAGGCGCAGGCGTGGGCCGCGCAACTGGCGACCGCCGGCGTCAACCTCAACCTCGCGCCCGTACTCGACACCGTGCCCAACGCCTCGTTCGCGCCCAACAATCCGCCAATCGGGGCGCTTGATCGCGAATTCGGCTTTGATCCCGCCCAGGTCGGCGTCGCCGGAAGCGCGGTCGTTCGGGGGTACGAGGCCGCCGGTGTGGATGCCACGATCAAGCACTTTCCCGGACTCGGTCGCGTCACCGGAAACACCGACACCTCGGCCCACGTGGTCGACAACGACACCACCGCGACCGACGCCGCGCTAGCGCCGTTCCAGGCCGCGATCGAGGCCGGCGCACCGTTCGTGATGATGTCGCTCGCGGTCTACGCGAGGATCGATGCGAGTACGCCGGCGGCGTTTTCTTCTGTCGTCATCGGCACCATGTTGCGCAAGACGCTCGGCTTCCAGGGTGTCGTGATCAGCGATGATCTCGGAGCCACAGCCGAGGTGCGGGCAATTCCGCCGGGTCAACGGGCGCTCGAGTTCATCGCTGCCGGCGGCGACATGGTCCTCACCGTCGATGCCGGTCTGATCCCGGAGATGGTGGCCGCGGTGTCGGCGCGGACGCAGAGCGATCCGGTGTTCGCCGCGCAAGTCGATGCGGCCGCGCTGCGCGTGCTGCAGGCCAAGCAGGCACGCGGCCTGCTCGGGTAGTCCTCGTCAGTGTGCACTCGTTGTGTGGGCCCCGGCGACCCGCGATCCAGCCGTGCGCGCACACAACGCGTGCGAAGTTGTGGCCGGACGGCGCGTGACGACGGGCCCGCTCAGAGGATCACGCAGGTGCAGTCGCCGACGCAGGCGCAGGCCGACGCCGGCTCCGCATCCGGTGGCGTCGCCGCAAGCGCCTCGGCATTCCACGCCCGCACGGTCGCACGTGATACGAACTCATCGCCCCCGTCATTGACGACCCGCTCGCTGTCGATCGGCGTTGGCGCCGGTGCGGCGGCTCCGAAAGGGGCAGGTGCGCTCAGGTCACCTGCATCCGGATCCGCATGCGGATCCCAACCAGGCACCTCAGCGAACGATACGAAGGGCTCGCCGACCTCGCGCCTGCGGACGACGCGCATGTCCGCTTGAATCTCTACGTCGTAGTTGGCTCGAAGCTGCGCCTGGTGATGGGCGGCCTGGACGATCCAGACATCGCCGGCCGGCACCTCGTTCAGGTTCGGCTGCAGCACCGCGAGCGCCCGTGAATTGTCGGCCAGATAGTTGCAGCGGTCCGTGTCGTCGTCCAGCTTGGCCAGCTGTTCGAGGACCTCGGCAACGCCGCTCGGCTGGGTCATTGTCGGCACCTTTCATGCGTTTCTCGTATGACCCGAGAAACGTATTGGCCAATGCGCACGGCCACAATGTAGATAGGCGCAGACCTTTACTCGGCAAGTCGTAGATCAGCCGCGGTGTCGTCAGACTAATTCATTCCAACGGTCAGCGTCAGGCCGCGCCGGCGAGCTGCGCGTAACCCGGTTTGATCGCGGTGTTGATGATCTCGAGTCGCTGATCGAAGGGCAGGAACGCGCTCTTCATCGCGTTGATCGTGAACCATTGCAGGTCCGACCAGCCGTAACCGAACGCGTCGGTGAGCAGCGCCATCTCGCGGGTCATCGACGTGCCGCTCATCAGGCGGTTGTCGGTGTTGACGGTCACTCGGAAGTGCAGTCGCCGTAGCAGGCCGATCGGATGATCGGCGATGGAGGCCGCGGCGCCGGTCTGTACGTTGGACGACGGGCACATCTCGAGCGGGATGCGCTTGTCGCGTACGTACTGGGCCAGCCGGCCGAGCACAGGCCCGGCCACGCCGTCGACGATGTCGTCGACGATGCGCACCCCGTGGCCCAGCCGGTCGGCACCGCACCACTGGATCGCCTCCCAGATGGAGGGCAGGCCGAAGCCTTCGCCGGCATGGATGGTGAAGTGGGCGTTCTCGCGGCGCAGGTACTCGAACGCGTCGAGGTGACGCGAGGGCGGAAATCCCGCCTCGGCCCCGGCGATGTCGAATCCGAACACTCCCCGGTCGCGAAACTGCACGGCCAGCTCGGCGATCTCGTACGAGCGGGCGGCGTGCCGCATGGCCGTCGCCAGTCCACCGACGCGGATGGGGGTGCCGCGGTCGGCCGCGATGGCCTCGCCCTGACGAAAGCCCTCGGTCGTAGCTTCGATCACCTGGACCAACGACAAGCCCTGCTCGACGTGCTGTTCCGGCGCCCAGCGGATTTCGGCGTACACGACGCCGTCAGCGGCGAGGTCCTCAACCGCCTCGCGTGCGACCCGGGCCAGGGCCTGCGGAGTCTGCATCACGGCGACGGTGTGGGCGAAGGTTTCCAAGTAGCGTTCCAACGTCCCGGAATCGGCCGCCTCCCGGAACCAACGGCCCAACTTCTCGGCATCGGTGCTCGGCAGGTCCCGATAGCCCGCCTCGGCGGCCAGCTCGATGATGGTCTGGGGCCGAAGCCCGCCGTCGAGGTGGTCATGCAGCACCACCTTCGGTGCGCGCCGGATGGTGTCGGGGGTCAGCTCGGATGCCATGAGGAGCAGGTTAAACCGAGTGCAGGACGTCAGTGCACGGCGTTATTGTCCGGATCGTGGCCAAGTGGTCAGCACGTCGGCGGACGCCGCCCGCACGCGGCTCGATCGGGTCGTGGGCCGGCGCCGGTCAGATCGAGATCGGCACGAACCGATCGGCCAGTGGCTGGGTCGATCACCCGGCCGTCGGCGTGTTGCTGTTCGTCGTCGACCTCATCGCCTTCCTGATCATCGGTGAGTTCACCTCACCCCGGACGATCACGTGTACCGACACGGCCTGCTCACCCACCCCATCGCATCAGATCTCGCTGTCGACGCTGGGTCTATGGCTGCTCATCGCGTTGACGGTCGGGCCGGTGATCGTGGCGCTGGCCCTCCGGCGCGCGATCATCGGGGTGGTCGTCGTCTCCGTTCTGATGGGCGCATTCATGATCAACTGGGGTGCGCAGCAGGTGTCGAAGGCGCACGACGACCGCACTCAGCTTTGCCGGACCGTGCCCGACCTGATTCGCTCGGAGTGTCACTGATCGGCCAGACGTTGCCGTTGCCACTCGTGCACGCCCAGGACCCAGTCGAACGTTGCGCCGGGGCCGAGCCGAGGATCACTGACGTCCTCCTCCGTTCGCAGCGCGTCGACGTACGCCCGGTCCTGTTCGATGCGCTCGACCACCTGGCCGGCTCGACCGACCGATCCGTGACCCGGCACGACGACCTCGACCTCACCGGCGATGCCGGCGAACGACTCCAGCGCATTCCCGTAGTCGCCGGTCGGATCGGCCGCGTTCAGATCGAGCATCGGAACCAAAACGTCGGACAGCATGTCGCCCGCGATCAAGACTCCGACTTCGTCCACAAGTAGGGCCACGTGGCCGCTCGCATGGGCCTGATGCTCGATCACGCTTACGCGGGGACCGTCCCACGGGACGTGCGTCGTTCCCACCGATAGGCCGTCGATCTCGCCGAGCAGCGCGAGCGGCACCCGACCGACAACCTCCGGCGGCATCATCGCCGTGACCCGTTGCGACCAACCCGGCGCCGCGCGGCGCTCGCGGATCGTCGCCGCGCACGCGGCCGAGCCATAGCGCGGGGCGTCGCCCAGCAGCGGATGCCACAGCAAGTGGTCCCAGTGTGGGTGCGTCGAGAAGCCCGCCACCACGGTCTGGCCCGCCGCGGCAGGGTCATTCGCCAGACCCACCAGCTCGGCCTCCACCACCCCGGCATCTACGAGCAGCACGCCGTCGCGTCCGCAGACGAGGACTGCGTTGCTCTGGCAGAACTCGCTCTCATGGACGAGCACGCCGTCGGCGACCGGCCTCAGCACGGCCGGCACCCGGGACGCTCAACCAATCTCGACACTGCCGAGCTCCGTACCCGCGACCTCGACCGCTTCCGTTCCGGCGTCGCGGTCGGCGCGTTCGGGCGTCGCTCCGATCACCAGAGCGACCGCGGCCGAGGCGAGCATCAGTCCCGTGGCGATCCAGAAGGCGAGGTGATAACCGCCCGTGAGCGCGACCGCCTCGGAATGACCGCCCGTCGCCAGGGCAGCGGTGCGACCGGAGGAGAACGTCGCGATCAGGGCAAGCCCGAGCGCGCCGCCGACCTGCCCGGTGGTGTTGAGCAGCCCGGAAGCCAACCCGGCGTCGGCGGGCGCGGCCGAGGACATTGCGAGCGTCATCAGCGCCGGGAAGCAGATTCCGCCGCCGACGCCCATGATGATCAGTGCCGGCAGCAGGTGCACCCCGTAGGCACCGCGGACCGGAGCCTGCGCCAGTAGGACCATGCCAACCGTGATCAACAGCATGCCGGTGACCATCGTGCGCAGCGGACCGAAACGCATCACCAACTTCTCGGCGTAGCGGACCGAGAGCACACCCATGAGCACGGTTACCGGCAGAAACCCGAGGCCGATCTGCAACGGGTCGTAGTGCAGTACGCGTTGGAGATAGAGCGAGCCGATGAAGAATGTCCCGAACATGCCGGCCGCGCTCAGCGCCTGGATGACGTTCGTTCCGGTCACCATTCGCGAGGCGAAGATCCGCAAGGGCATCAGCGGATTGGCCGCCGTCCGCTCGCGAACGACGAAGGCGGCCAGCAGCGCCGCCGCGATCCCGGCCAGCGTGAGTGTGCTGCGCGCGGCCCAGCCGTCCTCGGCGGCCGGCTTGACGATCGTGTAGACGCCCACCATTAGTGCCGCGGTTATCAGCACCGCACCGGGAACGTCCGTGCCGGCCGTACGCGCTGCCCCGGGGTCACGGCCGATCAACCGGATCGCCGCCGCGGCGGTGGCAATCCCGATCGGGACGTTGACGAAGAAAATCCAGTGCCAGTCGATCGACTCGGTGAGCACACCACCGGCCAGAAGGCCGACGGCCCCACCGGCCGAGGCGACGAAGGCGTACACGCCGATGGCCTTGGCCTGCTCCCGCGGCTCGGGGAACATTGTCACGATCATTCCGAGGATCACGGCCGAGGTCATCGCGCCCCCGGCACCCTGCACGAAGCGAGCGACGACCAGCATCCACTGGCTCTGCGCGGCGCCGCAGGCGAGCGAGGCAAGGGTGAATACGGCCAGTCCGGTCAGGAAGATTCGACGACGACCGAAGAGGTCACCCAACCGCCCGGCCAGCAGGAGCAACCCACCGAAGGTGATCAGATAGGCGTTGATGACCCAGGCGAGGCCCGCGTTGGAGAAGCCGAGATCGTTTTGGATCGACGGCAACGCGACATTCACGATGGTCACGTCCAACACGATCATCAGCATGCCGGCGCAGAGGACGTACAACGCTATCCAGCGGGTGCGGGCCTGATCGGCACCGGCGTCGTGCGCGGTCGCCGAAGGGTCGGTGCTCATTCGGAATCCTCCTGTTGCTTTTGCATGCGTTCAAGGTGCGCGGCCAGCCGGTCGAACCGATCCGACCAGGTCTGGCGGTGTGCCTCGATCCATTCCGTGGCGGTGTTCAGCGGTTCGGTCTCGATGCGGCAGGGCCGAAACTGTGCGTCTCGACCGCGGGTGATCAAGCCGGCCCGTTCGAGCACCTTCAAGTGCTTGGAGATCGCCTGCAGGCTGATGTCGAACGGCTCGGCCAACTCGTTCACCGTGGCCTCGCCCTCGGTAGCCAACCGCTCGAGGATGGCCCGCCGAGTGGGATCGGCCAGCGCGGCGAACGTCAGGCTGAGCGGATCGTCCGGCACGTATTCAACCTCTGCGTTGATCAACCATACGGTTTACTATGGCCGCCGGGAGAGCGCTTGTCAACGGTGCGCGACGAAGACGGTCGCCCGACGATGTTTCGCCGGGCCAAACTCCAGTTCGACGGGGTGCCAACCGACATCCTCGGCGACGCGATTCGGCAGGGCCGCTTGGTCGGACTACTTCGGTTGAGTGACGCCGCGGGCCAACCCGTCTGTGCCAGCGTCCACCCTCCGGCCATCGAATGGCGGACCGGCTGAGCGAGCCGAACCGCGGGGTGGCTGTACGTCTACTGCCCCGCCGCTAGAGCTGGGTCTATTTCGATCACGGGTTGATCAAGCTCAGAATTCGCTTGATCAAGTAGCGGACTCACCGGTGAGTTCGTTCCGCCGCACAATCCCTCACCCCCAAGGGTCGTGATCGGCCGTGCCCAAGAACGCCGCGCTGGTGCTGATTCGCCTCGGACGCCACCTTCCCACCCGCGCAGTGATCGCCTTTTCCAGCGCGCTGCTGGTGACGGCTTATGTGATCATCGCCGCCCCTCCGTCGCGAGCAGACCTACCCTCGTTCTTGTTCACGTGTGGCGATCCACCGCTGCAGCAGACGACGCCGTGCAACGCGGGCGAACAACCGGAATTGATTGATCCACAGCTGCTTCAGAACGCCTCGCTCGACGGCGGCATCTACCTCGCAAGTGCCACGCAGCAGACCGCCTTGCACAACCTGAGCCAGCGAGCGATCG
>JAFAWL010000382.1 GCA_019241805.1 Actinomycetota bacterium | reverse complement strand
CATCATGTCGCGGTCTCATCATGTCGCGGTCTCATCATGTCGCGCCGGACGAGCGCGCGAGTCAGCCGGGCGACGCCGCCCCGTCGGCGGCGGCGGTCTGATCCCGACGCAGCACTCCGAGCAGCTCCTCGTACGGTCCGATCAAGTAGGCCTGGTCGCCCCCCTCGAAGCGGGTATCGCGCCGGGGCGGGTACTCGAGTCGCCCGGCGGCGCGCGCTCGGCTGATCGCGATGACGCGGACGCGGGCCGACAGGTCCAGCATCGTCTTGCCCTGCAGGCCGCCGGTCGTCGTGATGGTCAACCGCCCCAGCAGCAACGGCTCGTTATCGACGTAAAAGGTCGAAAGCACGTCCAACCCGAGCGCGGCCCCGACGAACCACGGCGCCGCGAGGGCCGAGGTCGAGCGGACGTTCCGGAAGCCGAAGCCGTCCTCGATCGACTGGGCCAACTGGCGATCGAATACGCGCAGCACCACCGGCACATCGTCGCGGCGGGCTCCCAGCAGTTCGTCGACGGCCAGGCCGGTCTCGATGTTGGCCAGATCGCTGCTGGTCAGGACGGCGACGGCTCGGGCGGACGAGAGGTTGATCGCAGCCAGGGTGCCGGGTGTGGTCGAGTCGGCGAAGACGATCGGAACCCTCATCGCCCGCGCGTTGGCCAGGTAGCGATTGTTCTCGTCGCGCTCCAGCACGACGACCGGCTCGCCGGCCTCGACCAGCAATTGCAGCACGCGTAGGCCGACCGACCCCAGCCCGACAAGGATCACGTGGCCGTCCATCTTGTTGGCCTGCTGCAGACCGACCGAGCGTTCGATGCGCCGGCTGACGAGCAAGTTTGTGAGCAAGGCGTAGAGCACCGTCACCAACGTCGCGCCCAGCACCATGAGCGCGATCGCCCAGACGCGGAGCAATGGTGTCTCACTGGCGAACGCGAAATCACCGAACCCGACCGTGGTGAGTGTCTCGGTCGTGAAGTAGACCGCGTTCAACAGGCTGATGTGCTTCTCGCCGGGCGGCCGATACTCCACGCTCAGCAGTAACACCGACAACACGGCCAAGGCCAGCAACGCGGCCAGTGTCAACCGAAAGGGTCGGTCGGTCTCGCGGACGAACCCGGCCACATAACGCCGCCAGGTGTGGAATCGGCCCGAGTGCCGAGGCGCCCTGTTCTGCGGCTGCATCGCTGCGACCCGTCGATCGTCGAGGTCGGCCGCGGTGCCGACGACGATGACCCGATCACCACGGGCAACTTCCAGGTCGCGACCGGGGCAGACGATCATCGGTCCGCCGTCGGCCGGCACGACGGCGATCGGCGCGAGGTCGCCGAAGATCGACCGCAGGGTCCCCGACGTGTCGCTGACCTGTTCGAGCAGGTAGAACTCGTCGCCGGCCAGATCCAGCCGGTGTGCCGTGCGCGCGAGACAGGCCTCGACGAACGACGGTGCGGCCAGCGCAGCAACGTCCAGGACGGTGCCTGGTCCGGTCAACCGTTCCACCGCGGCGCCGACGGCGTAGTTGGTCAGCTGAACGACGATTCGCACGTCCGGACGCAACCGCCGGGCCAGCAGGGCTGTCTCGAGATTCTGCAGGTCTTCCCCGGCGACGCACACGATGGCGCTCGCCGTGTCGAATCCGGCGCTGGCCAGCGTGCTCGCGCGTTGCGGGCTGCCGCTGACGTGCGGGACCCCCAGGCCTTCGATGACCCGCAACAGTCGCGGCTCGGGCACGTCGTCGACGACGACCACCGCCTCGTCTGCCGCATGCAGCTGCTCGACGATCCGGACGCCCACGTCGCGCAGCCCGCAGACGATGACATGCCCCGACAGTTGATCGGACAGCTGATCGGACAGCTGATCCGGCGCGGCGCTCACGCTGCGAATCATCGCGCATTCCCGGCCGATCCGGTTTCGCCTTGGTTTCGGCGGCATATCCCTGGCCGGCGACACCGGCGGAAAAGTGTCAGTGTCTTGATCGGGGACCCGGCCGCAGCCGGGACAGTGAGGTACGGCGGGCCCACGACGGCCCGCCGTATCCCACTGTCATACGCGGTTCCGGCGACGAGGCGCGAGCGCTCAGACCGACGTGAACGTGTCGCATGCGCTGGGCCGGCCGCTGTCGTAACCGGTCGTGAGCCACTGTTGTCGCTGCGCGGACGTGCCGTGCGTCCACTGCTCCGGATTGACCGTCCCGGTAGCTGACTTCTGCAGAAAGTCGTCTCCCACGGTGGCCGCGGCCGCCAGCGCCTCGTCCAGGTCACCCGGTTCAAGCAGGCCGCGCGTGTAGGTCGAGTGCGCCCACACTCCGGCATAGCAGTCCGCTTGCAGCTCGGTGCGGATCGACAGCGCATTCGCCTGCGCCGGGTACGACGTCGAAGCGCGCTGGACCTGGGCGGTGAGCCCGGTGATGAACTGGATGTGGTGGCCGACCTCGTGGGCGACCACGAAGGCCATCGCAAAGTCACCTTTCAGTCCGTAGTTGCGCTCCATCTCGTCGAAGAAGGACAGGTCGAGATAGACGGTGCGATCTCCGGGGCAGTAGAACGGTCCGACCTGGCTGGTCTGTGCGCCGCAGGCCGTGTTCACCTGAGCCGAGAAGATCAGGAGACGAGCGGGGGTGTACGTCGTGCCCGCCGTGGTGAAGACCTTCTGCCAGTCCTGTTGGGCGTCGCTGAAGACGGCGGTGATGAATTGGCTCACGTCGCTGACCGCTCCCGCCGGGGGCAGATCGGGCGTCGCCGGCGGTGCCGGGAACTGTGGCAGCTTCCCGGCCGGTCCGTCGGTGATCGCCGGGCTGGCCGACGCCGAGAGGCTGGCGGTGGTTCGATCCGACGGGTGGGCGCCGGCGAGTTTGTGACCGGAACACCCGACCAGCACGAGCGTGGCGATAACGAGGGCGACGCTCAACCGCCCACGACGGCGCCGTCCGCTCATCAGCACTCCCTGTTCATCGAGGCGAGCGTCGGTGCTCGAAGCCGAATGTTTCCTACGACCGGTGAATGTCTTCCGCGAGCTGGGTAAATCGTAGGTTGAGGCCTGGACCTACCCCCCGTGAGTCCAGGCCTCGCGCTACGTCGCTGGCGGCCGTTGATGGCGAGAGCGGCGCGACTCGGGCGCTCGCCTCGGCGGTGGATAGGGTCGGCCGATGGCCCGACGACCTTCAGCATCCGCCGTGGTCCGGCGTGATCGCGGAGTTCGCCGCGGCACGGCGCTCGCACTCGGGCTGCTGGCCGGTGTCGCCGCCGATCACCTGATTCCGGACCCGCGTCGGGGGCACCCCGTCGCGGCGTTCGGCGCCGTCGCCGCCGGTGCGGAGCGCCTGCTCTGGCGCGACGATCGCGTACGCGGAGCCGCCTACACCGCCCTGTTGGTTGGGGGCGCGGCGCTGTTCGGCCGAATGGTGGAGCGCGTCGCCGGCGCAGCCGGCGGCGGGGGGACGGAGGTCCTCGCCGTCACCGTCGGGACGTGGGCGGTCTTAGGGTCCCGGTCGCTGCGCGTCGAAGCGGAGACCATCGGCACGCAGCTGCTCGCCGGCGACATCGACGCTGTCCGGGCCCGGCTGCCGCACCTAGTGGGCCGCGACCCCTCCGACCTGGGTCCCGACGAGATCGCGCGTGCGGTGGTCGAGTCGGTCGCTGAGAACACCGCCGACGCCACCGTGGCGCCGCTGCTGTGGGGCGCGGTCGCCGGGCTGCCGGGACTGTTGGCCTATCGGGCCGCGAACACCCTGGATGCGATGGTCGGCCACCACTCGGCCCGGTACGAGAACTTCGGCTGGGCATCGGCCAAGCTGGACGACGTGCTCAACCTCGCCCCGGCCCGGCTCACCGCGCTGCTCACCGTCGCGGTCGCTCCGGTCATCGGTGGGCGGCCGGTCGACGCGTTGCGCATTGCCCGGCGCGACGGCCGGCGCCACCCGAGCCCGAACGCGGGGTGGTGCGAGGCCGCGTTCGCCGGCGCCCTGGGACTCCGACTTGGCGGGCGCAACGTGTACGGCTCTCGAGTCGAGGAGCGGCCCTCGCTCGGCGATGGCCAGCCGCCCGCAGCGCGCGACATCAACCGAGCGACCCGTCTGAGCACGACCGTGACATTCGCGGCGGCCGGCGTGGCGGCGGGGCTGGTGGCGGCGGCAGTGGCGGCGATGCGGGCCGTCGTCGCCCGGGACGGGCGGCGATCGTGAAAGGCGCGCTGCTGGTCGCCGGCACGACATCGGACGCGGGCAAGACCGTGCTGACGGCGGGCCTGTGCCGCTGGCTGGTTCGACAGGGCGTGAAGGTGGCGCCGTTCAAGGCGCAGAACATGGCCCTGAACTCCGCCGTGACCGCCGCCGGGGACGAGGTCGGCCGCGCGCAGGCGATGCAGGCCGATGCCTGCGGTATCGAAGCCGAAGCGA
>JAFAWL010000275.1 GCA_019241805.1 Actinomycetota bacterium | reverse complement strand
CGCGATCACACCGTCGGCCGGTATTCGCTCGCCGTCGCCAGTTCGGACCGCTCGGGCCCGACCGGCCCACGTCTCGATGTGCGTGATCGTCGTGTCGTAGCGGAACTGCACGCCGTGATCGGCGGCGGCCTCGGCGAGAGCGACGGGGAGCGCATACATCCCGCCGTCGGGATGAAAGACCCCATTGACGCAGTCCATATACGTGATCACGCCGAAGAGCGCTCGCGCATCGTGCGGCGCCAATCCGGCGTAGAGCGCCTGGAAGGTGAACAATCGACGCAGTCGATCGTCGCGCACGAATGAGTTCACCTTGGCCTGCAACGACCGAAAGCCACCACGAGCGACCAGTTGAGCAAGGGCCGGGCCGAGCAGTTGCCGCGGGGAGTCGAGGTTGCGAGCAATGAAGTTAGGCATCTCGAGTACGTAGAGCTCGCGCAACCAGTCGACGAGGCGCACGAAGCCGGCCGCGTCACCGGCGCCCGCCACCTCCTCGATGTGCGCGGCCGTGGCGCCGATCTCAGCGTGGACGTCAAGCGTTGATCCGTCGGCGAAGCGGGCTCGGTAGGCCGGATCGAGACGGCGTAGCGGGAGCCGGTCGCTGATCGATTCACCGACGGCGGCGAAAGTAGCGTCGATGAATTCGGGCATCGTCAACACCGTCGGGCCGGTGTCGAAGTGGTAACCCGCGACGCTCAATCGGCCGCAGCGTCCCCCCGGTCCGGACGCACGTTCCACCACCAGAACCTCGCGCCCGGCACCGGCCAGATGCAGCGCGGCCGACAGTCCCGCCAGGCCGGCGCCAATGACTACGACCCGGTCGGTGGGTCCGGACAGTGCCCGCACGGCTCGCCCTCAGGCCCACGTCGCCGAGATCAGCACCGGCGGGACATTACGCTGTACAAATGCCTCGCACCGTCCAGGACTGCTTGACCGAGGGTCGCCCGAGCGTCTCCTTCGAGTTCATGCCGCCCAAGACGGCGGAGGACGAACGCCGGCTCTGGCAGACGATCCGCGAGCTGGAGCCGCTGCACCCGTCGTTCGTGTCGGTGACCTACGGGGCCGGTGGGTCGACCCGCGACCGCACCATCGCGATCACCGAGCAGATCGCCTCTGACACGACGCTGCTGCCGGTTGCGCACCTCACCGCGGTGAATCACTCGGTCGCCGAGCTGCGGTCCATCGTGGGTCGCTTCGCCGATGCCGGCATCGTCAACATGCTCGCCCTCCGGGGAGATCCGCCCGGCGATCCCGGCGCCGAATGGGTTCGACATCCCGAAGGCGTCGAGTACGCCTCCGAGCTGGTACGCCTGCTGCACGAGTACGGGAACTTCTGCATCGGGGTCGCGGCCTTCCCGTTCAAGCACCCTCGCTCACGCAGCATCGAGGACGACACCGACTGGTTCGTCGAGAAGTGTCGCGCCGGGGCCGATTACGCAATCACCCAGATGTTCTTCCAGGCCGAGGATTACTTGCACCTTCGCGATCGGGTCGTCGCTGCCGGTGGCGACGTGCCGATCATCGCCGGACTGATGCCGGTCACGACGATGCGCACGATCGAGCGATCGGAACAGCTGTCGGGCGCTCCGTTTCCGGCCTCGCTCGCGGCTCGCTTCGAGACTATTGCCGATGATCCCGCGGCCGTACGCGCACTGGGCATCGAGCAAGCAGCCGAGTTGGCTCAGCGGTTGATCGCCGAGGGAGTACCGGGGCTGCACTTCATCACCTTCAACTTCTCGAAGGCGACCCGAGAATTGTTGAGTCAGCTGTCCTTACCGCTGGGCGTCTGACCGACTGCTCGGTTCCCCTCCGCCGCGGCCATCGGCAGGCGCAGGCCCAGTACCGCGAAGGGCCGGGTGTCGCCCGGGAACAGATAGTTGCGGGCGAGATCGACGAACCCCAAGTGGTGATACAGCCGAAAGGCCCGGGTGTCCGCGTCGGGTGTCGACAACAGGATGGTGCTGTGCGGGATGGCCGCCGCCAGAGAGACGATCAAGCGGCGGCCGATGCCGTGGCCTTGCCAATCGGGCAGCACATGGATTTCCGACAACTCGAATGCGTCGTGGAGCCAACGGGGATCGGCTTGTTTGGTCAAGGCGCGCCGGACGAGGTCGTGCCACCACTGTCCGGGCTTGGTCGTGTATCCGTAGCCGAATCCGACCAGCGTCCCGTCCGGGCCGAAGGCCGCGCGGGCGGCAAAGCCATCGTTGGTCGTGTGCCGACGGGCCGTGACCGCGCGCTGCGCCCCGGTGTACTCGGGATAGTTCATCGCGATCGCGTAGATGCGCATCGCCTCATCGGCGGCGGCGGCGAGCATCGGGCCGCTCCATTCCACGATCGCGGCCGTACCGTGGCCGGCGCCACCGCCGGGATCGAGGTCCATGCATAGATGGTTGCGCATCGGCCCGGCCGCACGCATCTCGGTGCCACTCGCTAGGCGATCGCGGCGGCCCGCCCGTCGGTCAGGTTCAGCAGTTCGGCGAAAGTGGTCGGAAAGACCGCTTGCGGGATGCCGCCGGCAGCCCAGATCACGTCATGCGCGGCGAGGTCCCGGTCGACCAGCGTGCGCAACCGAGCCGGATGCGCGACCGGCGCGACGCCGCCGATCCGTTGGCCGGTCGCGGCAAACACCGTTTCGGCGTCGGCCCGGCCGAGGCTCGCTGCCCCGAACGCAGCTGCGGCTTTGGCCAGATCGACGCGGTGCGCGCCACTGGCCATGATCAAGACGGGCTCACCGGCGTCGGTCAGGAAGATCAGTGAATTCGCGATCGCGGCGACATCGACGCCCAGTTGCTCGGCGGCCGCGCCGGCCGTTGAAGTGGGTTTCGCTAGCAATCGCACCCGATTCGCGCTGCCGGCCGCGGCGAGCACGGCGTCGACGGCCACGCAGTTGGCGTGCATCAGGTGTGCAGGCCGCACTCGTTCTTCGCCGTACCGGCCCACCGGCCGGAGCGTGCGTCCGCGCCCTCGACGATGCGTTGCGTGCACGGCTGGCAGCCGATCGACCCGTAACCGTCGTATAGCAGCGGGTTGACCAGGATGTGGTGTTCGGCGATGTAGGCGTCGACGTCAGCCTGCGTCCATTCGACGATTGGGTTGATCTTCACCAGCTCCCGCGACGCGTCCCATTCGACGGCGGCGGTGTCGGCGCGGCTGGACGCCTCGTCGCGACGCAGGCCCGTGGTCCAAGCCGCGTATCCGGCAAGTGCGGTGCGCAACGGCACGACCTTGCGCAGTTGGCAGCACAGATCCGGATCCCGATCGTGCAGCTTGGGCCCGTATTCGGCATCCTGCTCGGCGACGGTCTGAGGTGGCGTGATGTTCTTTACCGTGATCGGCAGTGTCGTCTGCAGCGCGTCGCGAGTTCCGATCGTCTCGGCGAAGTGATAACCGGTGTCCAGGAACACCACATCGACGCCCGGCAGCGCGCTCGAAACGAGGTGGGGCACGACGCCATCGGCCATGGACGAGGCCACGCAGAGGCGTCGGCCGAACTGTCCGACGGCCCAATCGACGACGTCGGTGGCGGACGCGCTGGCCAGCTCGCGCGCGCCCTGAGCTGCGAGCTCGCGCAACCGGTCACGATCGAGCGTGGGTGTGCTCATGAGGCTCCCTCTCCCGCGGCCGACGGTTTCGCGGCGCTGCGGACACTCGACGTCCAATCGGCCGCGATGCCTACATAGTTCAGCCGAAACACTCGCTGACAAGCCCCGCAACGCCACTCGCCGTGTTTGTCACCGAACGGCCTGAGGTCCTCGTCACCGCAATACGGGCAGTAGAACGGCGCCGCCCGCTCGGTCATTCCCTACGACCGCTCACTGCAGCCAGTCCTCGTCGGCGCGCGCCGCGTAGGCGGCGAAGGTCTCGCCGTCCTCGCGTCGATCGAGGTAGCCACGCAGTACCCGTTCGGCGTAATCCGGCGCCTCGTCGGCGAGCACCTTCAAGCCGCGAAACTTACGGCCGAAGGAGGCCTCGGACCCGAGCTGGCCGCCCAGGTGGACCTGGAAAGCTTCGACGTCCTCGCCGTCCGGGCCGCGCTGCACGATGCCCTTGAACCCGATGTCGGCCACTTGGAAGCGGGCGCAGGAGTTCGGGCAGCCGTTCACGTTGATCGTGATCGGGGTGTCGAAGTCGGGCAGGCGCCGTTCCAGCTCCTGCCGGATCGACTCGGCCCGGCCCTTGGTTTCGACGATCGCGAGTTTGCAGAATTCGATGCCGGTGCAGGCAATCGTGCCCCGATGAAAAGCTGACGGGCGGGCCGCCAGGCCAAGCTCGTCAAGGCCGGCCACGACGGCCTCGACGTCATCTTCGGCGACGCCCAGCACGACTACGCCTTGTTGGGCGGTCAGCCGCACGCGTCCGTCACCGAGGCGGCCGGCCAGCACGGCGAGACTGCTCAGCGCAGTCCCCGACGTGCGGCCTGCCTTGGTGGTCGCGCCGACCGTGAACAGACCGTCCAGTTGACGTTCGACGCCGACGTGATCCCGGTTCGCGGGCGAGACGATCGGCTCCTCGTAGTCGGGCAGGGCCCGGCCGAGGTACTCCTTCTCGAGCACCTCGCGAAACCGCTCGGTGCCCCAATCGGCCACGAGGAACTTCATGCGCGCGTGGTTGCGTGAGCGGCGATAGCCGTAGTCACGGAAAACTGACGCGACGCCGGCCCAGACCTCGCTGACCTCGTCGGGCTCGACGAACACCCCGAGCCGCTGCGCGAACATCGGGTTGGTCGACAGGCCGCCGCCGACGTAGACGTCGAAGCCGGTGGTCCCGTCCGGGCGGCGGACGGCGACGAACGCGACGTCGTTGATCTCGTGGTTGGTGCAGTGCCGTGAGCAACCGCTGATCGATGTCTTGAACTTCCGGGGCAGGTTCGAGAACGCGGGGTCACCCAGGTAGGTCTCGACGGTCTGGCGCAGCGCGGGACCGGCATCCAGCACGCCGTCCTCGGATACGCCTTCCACCGGGCAGCCCAGCATCACGCGCGGCGTGTCACCGCATGCTTCGGTCGTCGAGAGACCGACCGCCTCCAGCTTGGCCCAGATCGTGGGCACGTCCTCGACGCGTATCCAGTGCAGCTGCACGTTCTGGCGGTCGGTGATGTCGGCCAGATCCCGGCCGTACGTGGTCGCGATCTCGCCGACGACGCTCAGTTGCTCGGCGGTCAGGGCGCCGCCGTCGATCCGGATGCGCATCATGAAGAACTCGTCGTCGAGCTCTTCAGGCTCGAGGATCGCGGTTCGTCCTCCGGCGATGCCGGGCCGCCGCTGCGTGTAGAGCCCGTACCAGCGGAAGCGGCCCCGCAGATCGGCCGGGTCGATTCCGGCGAATCCGGTGTGTTGATAGATGTCGATGATCCGCTGCCGGACGAGCAACCCGTCGTTGTCGCGTTTGCTACGTTCGTTCGGGTTGAGCGGCTCGCGGTAGCCAAGGGCCCACTGGCCTTGCCCCTTGCGCGCAGGCATCAGGGATGACGTCCCTTCGGGATTCGTGTCGTTGAGGACGCGGCCGCACCGAGCCGCGAGACCGAGGGGCAGGCAAGCCCGCCGGACTGGTTCAGCAACCGGGGGAACAGGCCGCGGCGGTGACGCGGAGCAGGTCCACGTACCGACGGGAAGTCAGCAACGGGGACGGGCGCATACTCCTACGATCCCACACGTCGGGGTCGCCCAGGTACCGCCGACGGGCCCCGGATGCTTCCACGGCCAGTCGGCGACAGTGATCCGGGACACGTCTCCGGCGGCCGTCACGGTCTTCTGCTTCGGCCGGGGTGTGGGAACATGGTGGACATGTCCGCCGTCCCGCTGGTCGCACGTCTGCATGTCGATCTGCAGCGCGTCGTCAGCGCGGCGTGTCTGGTCGCCTGACGGGCGAGCTCTTCGAGTAGTCGCCGGCGGCCGGTTGCGGGTCGCCGAGACGAGCCCCCGCGAGCGACTCGGCGGCACCTGGGTCGCTCACTGCCGACGCACAGACGACACCGTGAGGATTCCTCATATGCCCCCGCAGACGGCTCTCGAGCCGCTCGCCGCGATCGCGTCAGCCGCCGGTAACGACGTCGGCACGGGCGCCACCGTGTGGTTTACCGGGCTGCCGAGCGCGGGCAAGACCACCTTGGCCCTCGCCCTGGCTGACCGCCTGCGGTCGGCGGGTCATCGGGTCGAGGTCCTTGACGGTGACGCCGTGCGTCCGGTTCTCTCGCCGGAGCTGGGATACAGCCGGGCCGATCGCGATGCCAACGTCGCACGGATCGGCTGGGTCGCCGAGCTGCTGGCTCGTAACGGCGTGATCGTGCTCGCCGCCGTGGTGTCTCCGTTCGCCGCGGCCCGGGACCAGGTGCGGCAGCGGCACACCGAGGGCGGGACGCGCTACTTCGAGGTTCACGTCGCGACGGCCGTCGAGGTCTGTGCCGAGCGCGACGTCAAGGGCCTGTACGCCCGCCAGCGCGAGGGTGCGATGAGCGGTTTGACGGGTATAGACGGTGAGTACGAGCCGCCGCTGTCCCCGGAATTACGGGTCGACACCGCGGTGTTGTCCGTCTCAGATGCGGTCGAGCGGCTCGACCGGCTCGTGACCAAGGAGAATCCGACATGACTCTCGCGGCGGACGAGTTGACCCTCGAGCGGGCTTGGCTCACCGATCTCGAGGACGAGGCGATCCACATAATCCGCGAGGTGGGCGGCCAGTTCGAGCGCCCGGTCGTGCTGTTCTCCGGCGGCAAGGACTCGATCGTGATGCTCCACCTCGCGATCAAAGCGTTCTGGCCGGCGCGGCTGCCCTTCGCTGTGATGCACGTCGACACCGGGCACAACTTCCCGGAGGTTATCGAGTATCGCGATCGGCACCTGGGCCGGCTGGGGGTCCGGCTCGTCGTCGCCAGTGTGCAGGATTCGATCGATCGCGGGCGCGTGCACGAGACGCCCGGACAATCGCGTAATCCACTTCAGACCGTGACGCTGCTCGACGCGATCGCCGAGAATCGCTTCGACGCCGTCCTGGGCGGCGGGCGACGCGACGAGGAGAAGGCTCGGGCGAAGGAGCGCGTGTTCAGCGTCCGCGACGATTTCGGGCAATGGGACCCGCGCAACCAACGGCCTGAACTCTGGGACCTGTACAACGGCCGGCACCGGCCCGGTGAACACGTCCGCGTCTTCCCGCTGTCGAACTGGACCGAACTCGACGTCTGGTCCTACATCGAGCGTGAGGGCATCGAAGTGCCCTCGATCTACTACGCGCACGAGCGGGCTGTGTTCGACCGCGACGGCATGCTCATGGCCGTCACCGACTGGACGCCTCCGCGTGACGGCGAGACCGTGCGCAGCGAATGGGTGCGCTACCGCACCGTCGGTGACGCGACCTGCACCGGAGCGGTGTCCTCTGTCGCGCAGGACGTGTCGGCGGTTATCTCCGAGACGGCGGCATCGACGGTGTCCGAACGAGGGGCCTCGCGGGCCGACGACCGCGCCAGTGAAGCAGCGATGGAAGACCGCAAGCGCCAGGGCTACTTCTAGTCGATGCCCGGACAACTGCTACGCGTCGTCACCGCCGGTTCGGTCGACGACGGGAAGTCCACCTTGGTCGGTCGACTGTTGCATGACGCCAAGGCGGTGCTGAGTGACCAGTTGAGCGCGGTCGAGGCGGCTAGTGAGCGCCGCGGCTACGAGGGCGCCGACCTGGCCCTGTTGGTCGACGGCCTGCGCGCCGAACGTGAGCAGGGAATCACGATCGACGTCGCCTACCGGTACTTCGCGACGGCGAATCGCACGTTCGTCCTGGCCGACACCCCGGGTCACGTGCAGTACACCCGCAACACCGTCACCGGTGCCTCCACGGCCGACGTCGCGGTGATTCTCGTCGATGCCCGGTCGGGCGTTGTCGAGCAGACCAAACGGCATGCGGCGGTCGCATCATTGCTGCGCGTCGGCGAGGTCGTCCTTGCGGTGAACAAGATGGACCTCGTCGACTTTGCCGAGGACGTCTTCGACACGATCGTGACCGACTTCGCCAAGGCGGCCGACGGTCTGCGTCTGGAGCGCTTCACGCCGATTCCGGTCGCCGCGCTCGCCGGCGACAATGTCGTCGACCGATCGGCGAACATGCCGTGGTATACCGGGCCGTCCTTGTTGGACTACCTGGAAAGCGTCTCGCCGCACGATCTTGCGGCTATCCCGGCCCGCTTCCCGGTGCAGATGGTCATGCGCCCCCGCACTGCGGAATTTCCCGATTACCGTGGCTACGCCGGACGGGTCGAGGGTGGTGCGCTGCGAGTCGGGGATTCAGTAATCGCCCTGCCTTCCGCACGGACGACGACGGTGGCGGGTATCGACACCGCCGACGGATCGATCGAGCAGGCCGAGATCGGCCGCTCGGTGGTCGTCCGACTGGCCGACGACATCGACGTCACCCGGGGCGATCTGCTCGCGGTCGACGTCGAGCCCCGGCCGGTGATGACCAATCGGGTGACCGCGACGATCTGTTGGCTGTCGGACCGCCCGCTACGACCCGGCGATCGCTTTGCCCTGCGGCACACGACGAGGGAGGTGCGGGCGGTGGTCGACGATGTGCGGTCGCGTCTGGACATCTCCAGTGTTTCCAGCATCCACACAGGTGAACTCGAACTGAACGACATCGGCACTGTCTATGTGCGCACCGCCGAGCCCATCTTCGTCGATCCGTACGAGCTCAACCGCGCCACCGGCGCGTTCCTGCTCGTCGATGAATCGAGCGGTGCGACGGTCGCCGCCGGCATGATCGCCCACGTGTGATCGGGCCGACCGTTCGACCGCGCTCGAGCCGACGTGTATCGGCCGGGACGATGCCAGGGTGAGCGATCTTCCATTGCTCGTCGACGTCCGTGCGCGCCGCGTCGTGGTAGTCGGCGCCGGCCGGGTGGCGGTGCGGCGGGTGCCGTTGCTGCAAGCGGCCGGGGCGCATGTCGTGGTGATCGCGCCGGTGATCGCGGCGGAACTCTCGGACGCGGGCCGTGACGATGCCGTGATCGACGATGCCGTGTTCGACGCGGACCGCCTCGGGCCGTCCGACTCCGCGCTGTCTGGCGATGCGAGTTATATCGGCTCCCTCCGATTGGTTCGGCGAAGCTTCCGACCGACTGACCTGGACGGTGCCTGGCTCGTTCTGGCCTGCACGAACGATGCGGTGACGAACGCCGCCGTATCGGCGGCGGCAACCGCCCGGCAGATCTTCTGTGTGCGTTCGGACGCCGCCGTCGAAGGATCGGCCCGCATGAG
>JAFAWL010000185.1 GCA_019241805.1 Actinomycetota bacterium | reverse complement strand
TATCCGGACGTGGCCGAACTCGCCGCCCGGGCGCGCACGACCCGGGCGCGTCGGCTCGGGGTCGGTGAGGCAGAGCGGTTGCCGCCGACCTGAACGCCGGGTCGCCGACTGATCAAGGGCGCCGTCTGATCAAGGGCGCCGTCTTATCAAGGGCGCCGTCTTATCAAGGGCGCCGACTGATCAAGGGTCGCCAACCTCATCACAGGGCCAAAGATTGGGCCGCCTGTTCGAGGAGGTCGAGCGCGTCCTGCAGGCCGTCCTCCATGCCGGAGTCGAGCTGGGCGTTGCGCCATTCCCGCTTCTGGTGCTGCACGAGCAGCTCGACGGTCGTGATGCCGTTCGACTCGGTGAAACTCGTCCGGTTCAGCGCCTCGGCCTCGGGTGCGGCTTCGTAGACCTCGGTGCTGACCAGGCGCTCGTTCGGCACGATCTCGTGGAACTCACCGTGAAAGGCCACCTCGAATCCGCCGTTGGCCCGCATGACATAGCGCCAGCGCCCACCGACGCGCAGGTCGATCTCAATGCTGATCACCTCACCGCGGTTGGCGTACCACCACCGCCGCACCAGCTCCGGTGTCGTCCAGGCGCGATAGACGAGTTCGCGAGGCGCCAGGAAATCACGGGTGATCAGAATTTCAGTGTCCGACGGCAATGTGACCACGGCCGTTCCCTGTGTCGTCGTCATGACGATTTCCCTTCGTCGAGGCCGTGATCGGCCGATTGCATTTGCTCGAGTAGCACGTCCAGCTGCTCGAAACGTGCCTCCCAGATGCCGGCGAAGGCATTCACCCAGTCGTGAATCTCCTTCAATGGCGCGGATTCGAGGCGATACATGCGCGCGCGTCCGGCTTCGCGCACGTCGACCAAACCGACTTGCTTGAGTACGCGCAGGTGCTTCGACACCACCGGCTGGGCGACGCCCAATGCCGAGACGATCTCGTTCACCGATCGTTCTTGGTCGGCCAGCAGGTCGAGGATCTCGCGGCGACGCGGCTCGGCGACCGCGTTGAACGCGTCCGTCGTCGTTGCCGCTCGAGGCATGCCGAGAGCATATGCCGATATGGGAATATGTCAAAGCGCGGCCTCCATCCGGCAGACTCGTCGAGGTGGAGCGAGGCGAGTTGCGCAGTTGGATCGAGGATGCGCTGGCCCGTTACGACCGCGACGTCCGTGAGCGCGACGAACAGCCCGAACGGGTCAGCGTCGAAGAGATCGTCGACTCGGTCTGGGGCCGGCTACCGGTCGAGATCCGCCGACGCGTGTCCCGCTCGGAGGTGCAGGCGAGCCTCACGCTGCTCACGTTGCGGCACGGGATCGCCCGAACCCGTGAGCAGGATCGGCCGCGCCCGGCCGTGCCACCCGGGAGCGAGTAAGTGGTTCAGGCGATGAACGCCAGGTTGTCGCGGCCGCACCAATCGAGCATTGCGGGCCAGGGCCCGAAGCCGGCGGCGACGTTGAGGTGCCCGCCGCCGGGAACGACCGTCGTCGGCATCTTCAACGGCCGCCCGTACGCCTCGGCTGCCCCCTCCGGGCAGTAGGCGAGATCGTCGTCACCGGCGACCAGAACCGTGCCGTCGGCCGCCCGGCGCACCGCGTCGATGTCCAGCGGGGCGGGCAGGAATTCCGTGATCTCGGCGATGGACAGCGACGGCGAGACCGGCGCGACCAAGGCGACCCGGGCCGGGCGCGGTGAGGTACCCGGGTCGATGGCGTGGTGCAGCCACAGCAGCGCACCGAGCGAGTGGGTCACGACGTCGAAGCCGTCGTCGGGCAGGTCGCGCATCGTCCCGCGCAGGGCATCGAGCCACGCCCGCAGCTGCGGACGGCCAGGCTCTGGGAGCATCGGGTATCGCACCTCGCGCTCGCTCGCCCGTAATTCTTCGGCCAGCCAGCTCTGCCAATGTTGCGCGTCCGAACCCTGCCAGCCGTGCAAAATCACCGTCGGTACACGGCGGGTCGGTCGGCGGGGCATGCTGCGAATCGTATTGCCCGCTGGGACAAGCTCAGCACGCGGATGAACTCACAAGACGGCGCCGGGATTGAGAATGCCGGCCGGGTCGAGGGCGTTCTTGATCAGCTTGTTGAGCGCGAACGCTTCCGGGCCGAGCTGCGCGGGTAGCCAAGCTTTCTTCAGTCGGCCCACGCCGTGCTCGCCGGTGATCGTGCCGCCGAGCTCGATGGCCAGGTTCATGATGTCGTCGAAGGCCAGCCGGGCCCGCGCCGACTGTTCGGTGCTCCGCTGGTCGAACACGATCGCCGGGTGAGTGTTCCCGTCGCCCGCATGCGCGACCAGCGCGATGGTGAGCTCCCGCGCGGCCGCGATCTTCTCCACGCCTGCCATCAACGCCGGCAGGCGCGGGATGGGAACGCCGACGTCCTCCAACAGCAGATCGCCGAGTTTCTCCAAGGCGGGGAACGTCGCCCGCCGGGCTGCGGCGAATGCTTCACCCTCGTCGGGGTCAGCGGTCGTGAAGACTTCGCTCGCGCCGTGCTGCCGGCAGGCCGCCGACATCGCCTCGATCTCGAGCGCCGCTGCCGAGCCGGGCGCATCCGAGCGCGCTAGGAGCAGAGCATCGGCTGACCGATCCAGTCCCATCGAGACCAGATCCTCTACCGCGTTGATCGAAACTCCGTCCATCAACTCGAGCGCGGCCGGCCGCACTTTCGCCATGATCGAGACGACGGCGTCGGCCGCTCGTTCGGCCGAATCGAACATCCCCACCATCGTCGACACGGGCGCCTGCGCGGGCAGCAGTCGCAACGTCACCTCCGTGATTACGCCCAAGGTTCCCTCGGATCCGACGAACAACTTCGTCAGCGAGAGACCGGCGACGTCCTTGATTCGCGGGCCCCCCAGTCGCACCGACGTACCGTCGGCCAAGACGACGTTCAGGCCGAGGACGTAGTCGGTCGTCACCCCGTATTTCACGCAGCACAAGCCACCCGCGTTGGTCGCGACATTGCCGCCGATCGTGCACATCTCGAATGACGAGGGGTCCGGCGGATACCAGAGCCCGTGCAACGCCGCGGCCTGCTTGACCTCGGCGTTGAGGGCGCCCGGTTGAGCCACGGCCACGCGCATGTCCTTGTCGATCGTGACGTCGCGCATCCGTTCCAGTGACAGCACCAGTCCGCCCTGGACGGCGGTCGAGCCGCCGGACAGGCTGCTGCCGGCGCCGCGAGGCACGACGGGCACGGAGTGCGCCGAGGCGAAGCGCAACACGGCTTGGACGTCCCCAGTAGAACCGGCGCGGATGACGGCCAACGGGTTTCCGGCCTCGGGATCGCGGGCCCAGTCCTGTCGGTAGCGCTCGATCACATCGGGATCGGTGAGCACCGCGCCGGCGGGCAGCGCATCGACGAGTTCCCTCAGGTCGGTCGTCACCGTGCCGATTCTGCCCGTCCGCCGTTCTCAGGACCGCAACCGTGCACCCGTTGTGTGGGTGCCGGCGCCGCCAGACGGCGGCTACAGCCCACACAACGGGTGCACAGTTCGAGGCAGGCGATCGTTGGGCCGGCGCGAGTCGGTAATGCGCGTGCACGATCAGCTCAGTCGACGGCACACTGCTGGCCGTGGGTTACGTCGACGTCGCCGGGCTGCGACATGTGCTTCCCGATGGTCGCCCGTTGTTGTTCGACATCCGCTTTCGCGTCGGCGAAGGCGCCAAGGCCGCGCTCGTCGGCGCCAACGGCGCGGGCAAGACGACGCTGCTCCGGCTGATCGCGGGTGACCAGTCGCCCCAGGAGGGGACGATCGCCCGTTCGGGGGGCCTCGGAGTCATGCGGCAGTTCGTCGGCTCGGTGCGCGACACGACCACGGTGCAGGATTTTCTCGTCACGCTGGCGGCGCCGGCGGTGCGCCTGGCGTGGGACGAGCTGACGGCCAGCGAGCTTCGCCTGATGGAACGTGACGACGAGCAGACGCAGCTCGCCTACGCCGGCGCGCTGGCCCACTGGGGCGATGTCGGTGGTTACGAGGCCGAGGTGCTGTGGGACACCGTCACCGTTGCCGCGCTCGGCATCGACTACGAGCGTTGCAAGTACCGCGAGCTCACGACATTGTCCGGCGGCGAGCAGAAGCGGCTGGCGCTCGAAGCGCTGCGGGGACCGGATGAGGTGCTGCTGCTCGACGAGCCGGACAACTACCTAGATGTCCCGGGCAAGCTCTGGCTGGAACAACGATTGCGCGAAACCCCGAAGACGGTGTTGTTCGTCAGTCACGACCGGCAGTTGTTGGCCGAGGTCGCAGACCGGGTGATCACCGTCGAAGGCGGTACGAGTTGGGTGCACGGCGGTGGCTTCGCCTCCTATCACGAGGCGCGCACGGCCAGGCACGAACGGATGGCCGAGGTCCGGCGCCGTTGGGAGGAGGAGCACGCCCGGCTCGTCGAACTGGTTCGCACGTTGCAGCAGCAGGCCAAGAACAGCCCGGACATGGCCTCGCGCTACCGGGCTATGTGCACTCGACTGGAGAAGTTCGAGCAAGCCGGTCCGCCGCCGGATCGACCACCCGAGCTTCGCGTCACGATGCGCCTACGGGGTGGGCGGACCGGCGTCCGTGCGGTCATGTGTGAGCGGCTCGAACTGACGGGCCTGATGCACCCCTTCGACGAGGAGATCTATTTCGGCGAACGGATCGGCGTACTCGGTGCCAACGGCGCCGGCAAGTCGCACTTTCTGCGGCTGCTGGCCGGCGATGCGGTCGGACACACCGGCTCGTGGCGGCTCGGTGCGCGAGTCGTGCCCGGCCTGTTCGCGCAGACGCACGCCCATCCCGAGTGGACCGAGCGCAGCCTGGCCGACTTGCTGTGGCACGGTGAACCGGGTCGGCCGGGCGTCGAGCGCGGGCGAGCGATGGCGGCGTTACGCCGTTACGCCCTCGACGGGCAAGCCGATCAGCCCTTCGGTTCGCTGTCCGGCGGTCAGCAGGCTCGCTTCCAGATCCTGCTGTTGGAATTGTCGGGCGCGACCCTGCTGCTCCTGGACGAGCCCACCGACAATCTCGACGTGGTGTCGGCCGAGGCCCTGGAAGACGCGCTGGAAACGTTCGAGGGGACAGTGCTCGCGGTGACGCACGATCGCTGGTTCGCCCGCACGCTGGACCGCTTCATGATCTTCGGCGCGGACGGCGAGGTGTACGGCACCGATGAGCCCGTGTTCGACGAGAGTCGGGTTCGGCGCGCCCGCTGAAGTCGGTTGGTCAGCCTGACCTCGACGCTAGGAATCGCAGTGTGGTCAGCAACACCAGCGCTACGGCTGCGACTGGGAAAAACCGTGGCTGATTACGGGGGCGGCACCAACGCGAATTGCCAGGATCGCTCGCTCGCCCGGGGTCGGGGCACCTTAGTCAGTTGAGCAGCGCGGCGATCTCGGTGGGCGTCCATGCGTGGTCGGCCACGCCCGCCGCCATTGCCGGGGTGCTCGGGCACGGCGCCTCACTACCCCTGAACCGGCGATTTGGCCGGGTGCGGCGCCTTCGGTACCCTTGACGATTGGTGCGCGCCCGACGCGCACGCACGGCCATGCCTCGGGGTCGGCCGTCGAGCCTTGCATCCGCGGGGGATCATCTCGATCCACCATTGGACGCGGGCTCGGACGAGACCGCGAGGGCGCCGCATCGGCAGCGTGAAGACCGACAGGAAGTAGTAACTCAGTGCCTACGTACACGCCCAAGCCCGGGGAGATCACCCGGCATTGGCACGTGATCGACGCCAACGACGTCGTTCTGGGCCGCCTGGCCAGCCACGCCGCCACGCTCCTGCGCGGCAAGCACAAGCCCCAGTTCGCTCCGCACGTCGACACCGGCGACTTCGTGGTCATCGTCAACGCGGAGAAGGTCGCTGTCGCGCCGAGCAAGCGGGGCGAGTTCCGTTACCGCCACTCCGGCTACCCGGGTGGTCTGTCGCGGCGCACCGTCGGTGAACTACTCGAGACCAAGCCGGAACGGGTGGTCGAGCTCGCGGTGAAGGGCATGCTGCCCAAGAACACCCTCGGCCGCCGCCAGCTGAAGAAGCTCAAGGTCTACGCCGGTCCGGAGCACCCGCACGCGGCGCAGAAGCCGCAGCCGTTCGAGATCAAGCAGGTCGCGCAGTAAGCGCGCGAACAGACTCAGGAGAATTCGCGTGACTTCACCCGCAGCCCCGACCGTCGGTCGCCGCAAGGAGGCGATCGTTCGCGTCCGTCTCGTGCCCGGCACCGGAGAGTTCAAGCTCAACGGCCGCACGCTCGAGAGCTATTTCCCGAACAAGGTCCACCAGCAGCTCATCCGTGAGCCTTTCGTGACGCTGGAGAAGGACGGCCAGTTCGACGTCATCGCCTCGCTGCGTGGCGGCGGCATCACCGGCCAGGCCGGTGCGCTGCGACTGGCGATCGCCCGGGCACTGATCGGCATCGAGCCGGACGACCGGCCGACGCTGAAGAAGGCCGGCTTCCTGACCCATGACGCCCGGGCCAAGGAGCGCAAGAAGTACGGCTTGAAGAAGGCTCGTAAGGCGCCGCAGTACTCCAAGCGGTGATCCGCGCGCTGGCCGGGAACCTTTTCTGATGGCCCGGCTGTTCGGCACCGACGGTGTGCGTGGCCTGGCCAACGCGGAGCTGTCCCCCGAGTTGGCGGTGGCGGTCGCCGGCTCGGCCGCCCGGGTGCTCATCGGGCACGATCCGTCGCACCGACCGCTGGCCGTCGTCGGACGCGACCCCCGCGCGAGCGGCGAGATGCTCGAAGCGGCGACGGTGGCCGGGCTCGCCGCCGCGGGAGCTGATGTGCTCCGCGTCGGCGTCCTGCCCACACCGGCGATCGCGCAGCTGACCGGCGCCTACGGCGCCGACCTCGGGATCATGTTGTCGGCCAGCCACAACCCGATGCCCGACAACGGGATCAAGCTGTTCGCCCGCGGTGGCCACAAACTGCCGGACGAGATCGAGGACGAGATCGAGTCGCTCGTCGCGGCCGGGCCGTTTCCCGGGCGGCCGACCGGCGCCGGAATCGGGCGAGTACGCGACGCCGAGCAGCCGGCCGAGATCTATCTGGCGCACCTGCGCCGCGCCGTGCCCACTGACCTCAGCGGCGTGCGGGTCGTCGTCGACTGCGCGAACGGGTCCGCGTCCGCGGTCGCTCCGGAGCTCTATCGACGGGCCGGCGCCGAGGTGACCGCCATTGCCGCCGAACCCGACGGTCTCAACATTAACGACGGCGTGGGATCGACACATACCGAACATGTCGCTGAGCGGGTCCGCGCGCTCGGTGCAGATCTCGGCATCGCGCACGACGGCGACGCCGACCGCTGCCTGGCCGTCGACGCCCAGGGCAACCTGATCGACGGCGATCAGATCCTCGCCGTGTGTGCGCTGGCGCTGCAGGCTGAAGGCGCGTTGGTCGCCGATACGGTCGTGGCCACGGTGATGAGCAATCTGGGCTTTCATCAGGCCATGCGCGCGGCCGGCATCGAGGTTCTGACGACGGCCGTCGGAGATCGTTACCTGCTCGAAGCGCTGCGCGACAAGGGTTTGTCCTTGGCCGGTGAGCAGAGCGGGCATGTGGTGTTCACCGACGCCGCCACCACCGGCGACGGCCTGCTCACCGCGCTGCGGTTGATGAGCTGCCTCGCCGCCTCCGGGCGCAGCCTGGCCGAGCTGGCCGCGGTGGTGCAGCGCCTGCCGCAGGTACTGGTGAATGTTCCGGTCGGCGATCGTGATGTGGTTGCCTCCTCCCCCCTGGTACGGGCCGCGGTGGCCGACGCGGAGCACGAGTTGGGCGACTCCGGTCGCATCCTGTTACGTCCATCCGGTACCGAGCAGCTGGTGCGGGTGATGGTCGAGGCTTTGACCGAGGACGAGGCCGACCGGATCGCCCGTCAGGTCGCTGACGTCGTCGCTTCGGTGTGAACTCGGGCCAGGCAGCGGGTTTCGACCCGTCGCGACGGGCCTCGGTCAGGTAAACTTCGCGTTTATGTGCGGAATCGTCGGATACGTAGGGCCGCGGCCCGCGCTGGACGTCATCGTCGAGGGACTGCGGCGACTGGAGTACCGCGGTTACGATTCGGCCGGAGTCGCGGTGGTCACCGAGGCCGGCCAGCTGGAGATCCGCAAGAAGGCCGGGCGCATCGAAAACCTCGACAAGGAGATTGCCGCCCACCCGCTGCACGGCATGGTGGGCATCGGGCATACCCGGTGGGCCACCCACGGCGCCCCCAACGATCGCAACGCCCACCCGCACGTCGACGCCGGCTCCCGAATCGCGGTCGTGCACAACGGAATCATCGAGAATTTCGCCGCCCTCAAGGCCGAGCTGCAGGCCGGGGGTGTGGTGTTCGCGAGCGATACCGACACCGAGATCGTCGCGCACCTCCTGGCCGCCGAACTGCGTGCGCTCGGTGGATCGACGGCCGACGCGTTGCGCGCGGTGTGCCTGCGCCTGGAAGGTGCGTTCACGCTGGTCGTCATC
>JAFAWL010000144.1 GCA_019241805.1 Actinomycetota bacterium | reverse complement strand
CGACTTCGGCGGCTCGATCCCGACCGTTGCCTTCCCGTCGAAACGCCACGGGTCGAAGTCGTTGTCGTTCACGGCGGCGTTGTACTCATTCACCGTCTGCTCCAACGCATCGGGGTCCAGCCCCAACTGCAGCGCCAGGTCGCGGATCGAGTCGGCCTTCGCCGGCGGGATGTCGGTGTCGAAACGGGCCGTCAGTTCTTCGCGGCTCATGATGAGTTCGTCGGTGAGCAGGAACGCAGTCTGTTCTTGGTTGGCCCACACGTCATAGGCAATGAGTTCGAACGACTCGCCGATGTCTTTCGCGCCTTCATCGTAGAAGCGCTTGGCGTCGCCGTTCACCGCGACCGTGTACGTGTGTCCGTAAAGTACGGCGTCCGCGCGGTCGGTACGGATGTCGACCAACTCGGCGTGAATGCCGTCGAACTGACCCGACGTCGCCGCGCCGATCTCGGTCGCCATCCGGATGCCGTCGCCCTTGTTGTACTGAGTGCCGGGCGCGAGGATCTTCAGGTCGACGGCATTCTGTCCGACGTATTGGGTGAGCATCTCGTAGTTGCCCTCGAACCCGCCGCAGGCAAGTACAACCGACTGCGCATGATAGGTCTTCAGCAGCCCGTCCGGACCCCGGACATCCACCCCGTCGACCCGACCCTCGTCGTTGAGCGACAGTCGCACCGCCTCGGTCTCGTAATGGATCGCTGCATTCGGCGCCGCCTCCACCAGCCTGGCCAACGCATCCACGATCGCCAGACCGCCGCCGTTGGGGCGAAGCGTCGTGCGGACGACGCCGTTCATCGAACGTGTGTTGGTCAAGAACTCGATGCCGCTGGCGCGGAGAAACGTTCCGAGTTCCGGTAGGGCCGCTTCGAAGACCAGGCAGTACTCGAGATCGGCCAGGTTCTTCGACACTTCCTGCACCCGACCGACCCAGTTCGGATCGAGGACGAACTCTTCGTTGACCCGCATGCCAGCGGTCGTCCATCGCGTCGAGCCACCGCGGTCCTCGGGCTTCGAGCGCTCAAGGACCGCGACACGGGCGTCCGGACCCGCCTCTTGGATGTAAGTAACAGCGGCGGACAGACCAGCCCCACCGCAACCGACGACTAGCAGGTCATAGTCAGCCGACACGCGCTGCCTCCTTCAGAAACACCAAAATTCAAACGTCAGGCCGTGCCCATGTAGGTGGCCTCGATCTCGCGCACCCGACTTCGCATCTCGGCCGCGGGACCTTCCAGCACGATCCGTCCCCTGTGCATGACATACGCACGATCGGCGTACTTGAGAGCTTTACTCACGTGTTGCTCGACCAGCAGAACCCCAAGACCCTTGGTTGTCGCCTGTTCGCGCAACCGGCCCAGCAGGCCATCGACGATAAGCGGGGCCAAGCCGAGGGACACCTCGTCGGCGAGAAGCACCTTCGAATTGCGATTCATCGCTCGGCCGAGCGAGGTCATCTGCTGTTCGCCGCCGGAGAGCAGACCACCGCGGATCTTCAACCGGTCCCGAAGCTGCGGGAACATGGCGAGGGTCGCTTCGACGTCGCAGCGAGCTACTTTCAAGTTGTCGATGGTCGACATCTGGAAGAAGACCGAGCGTTCTTCGGTAACGAAGCCGAGGCCTTTGCGGGCCCGCTTGTCCAGCCGCGCCGTGGTCTTCTGGCCTAGCAGCGACACATGACCCTTCATGGCCGGTAACTCACCGGCCAGCGAGAGCAGCGTCGTGGTCTTGCCGGCGCCGTTCGCGCCGAGCAGGACGACGACCTCACCCGCAAACACCTGCAGTGACACATCGTGGATAACGGGCTGCTTGCCGTAGCCGGCGGTCAGCTCATGGCACTCCAGAACCGGCGCGCCGGTGTTGGGCGCCTCGGCGACAGTAGTGGCGTGGGTCATCCGACTGCTCCCTTCATCGCGTCGGCCTCGGCCGCCTGCGCCGCTTCTTCCGGATCCTCGACGCCGAGATAAGCGGCGACGACGTGCGGGTTGCTCTTGATCTCTGCCGGCGTTCCGGTGGCGATCTGCTTGCCGAAGTCGAGGACCTCGATGTGGTCGCAGATGCTCATGACGAAGTCCATGTCGTGCTCGATGAGCAGGATCGACATTCCCCAGTCATCGCACAGGCGGCGAACCAACTGGGCCAGCTCCCGCGACTCCGACTCCCCCAGGCCGGCTGCCGGCTCGTCCAGCAGCAGGATGCTCGGACTGATCGCGACAGCACGGGCGATCGCGAGCAGGCGCCGCTGACCGTAGCTGAGGTTCTCCACGACCCGATCGAGGTCGTCGCCCAGCCGGAACTCAGTGATCGCGGCGACTGCCGTACCCGGAAGTGGCGGATTCACCGGGTAGACCAGGTCCCGCAGGTAGGACACCTTGTCGCGTGGGTCGGCGGCGGTACGGAGGTTCTCCAACACGGTGAGATCCTCGAACAGCTCCAGCGATTGGAAGGAGCGGCTCAGCCCCATCTGGGCCCGCTGGGCGACACCGGTACCGGTCACATCGACCTCATCGATGTAGACGCGACCCTCGGTCGGAGTCGTGAAGCCGGTGATGCCGTCGATCACGGAGGTCTTGCCGGCGCCGTTCGGCCCGATCAGACCCACTACCGTGCCGGGTCGTACCTCGGTCGAGAAGCCGGCGACCGCGGTGACTCGCCCGTACCGGACGACCAGGTTGTCCACCCGCAGCGTCTTCGGCGCCACCCGCTGGCGCTCGGGAGTCGGCAGTTCGATCGGCTTCGGCTCGGCCCAGAGCCACTTGACCCGCCGGCCGATCATCTGCCCGAGCGGACGAAGCTTCTCGGCCTGCACCGCGGCCACACCGTTCGGAGTCTGCAGGACGGTGAGCAACAGGAAGCCGCCACCGATGAGCAGGATGTAATTGCCCAGATTCCCGTAGATCTTGTCGCCGAGCACGGTGCCCAGCGCTCCGGGCGCGAACCAGGCGCCGACGGATGCGCCGTGGATGAACCCAACACCGCCGATAACCGCCCAGGCCATCGCGTTGATCGAGGTCAACGGATCGAACTGTCCGTAAAAGATGGTCTTGTTTTCGAAGGCGATTAGGATGCCGCCGGCAGCGGCGATAGCCGCGGCAACGCCGAAGGCGTAGAGCTTGATGCTGCGCACGTTGATGCCCAACGCCGCCGCCGCCCGCTCGTTCGTCCGCACCGCAATCAGCTGACGCCCGGTGCGGCTGCGACGGATCGAGGAGACGGACACGGCGGCGAGGATGAACAAGACGAACCCGAAGAACGCGTACCGCTGAGGGTAGGTAACCGCGAAGATGTCGTAGCCGAAGATCTTTGGATGCGGTACGACGGTGCCTGTAAAGCCGCCGGTCAGCGGCCCGCTGTTGAACACCAACAAGTTGACCGCCGTACCGAGACCCAACGTGACAATTGCCAGGTTCACGCCCCGAGCTCGGACCGCCGGAAGCGCGAAGATCATGCCTACTGGGACCGTGCCCACGATGCCCGCGATGAAACCGAGTTCGAACGGCCAGTGCCATACCGACACCAAGCGGCTCGCGATGTACGCGCCAACACCCGCTAGCGCGAACTGGCAGAGCGAGATCTGGCCGGTGTAGCCGGTGAGCACCACGATCGAGAGCAGCACGAGCCCGAAGCCGAACGTGGTAATAAAGCCATTCACCCAGCTCTTGTCGAGGGCCAAGATGCCGGCCGAGTAGATGGCGATGCCCAGAATGATCGCGATCGGCCGCAGGTGCGCTCGCCCGACCGCGGGCAGACGCTGCAGGAACGCATCCCGAAGCGGAAGCGCCTGTCCGCGCACGATCATCACGAGCACGATGACGATGAACGGGAACGACGGGCTCAGTCCGGAAACATGAACATCCCAGTAGTTCTGGATCTCGGTCTGCCCGATGCCCAACAGCACGCCGGCGAGCAAGCAGATCGGGAATGATCGGAAGCTCGCGATCAGCGCGGCGGCCATCGCGGCGAGGACCAGGTTGGTCATCGTCGAGGCCTGAAGCTGTGCGATCGGCGCAATTAGCACCGCCGCGAGGCCGCCGAGCCCCGCACCTAAGGCCCAGTTGGCAGTAGCGATGAGATCCGGCGACCAGCCCAGCGCCGCGGCCGAGCGCTGGTTCTGCGACACCGCAGCGGTCGCCCGGCCGAAGGAGGTATAACGGTAGGCCCAGAAAAGTACCGCTGTGATGACCACGGCAATACCAAGGAGAATCATCCGACTCTCCTGAACGGCGACACCGCCCAGAATGTGCCAGGTCGTCGTGGGCAACTCACTATGCACGACGACAACGCCGGATCCGTAGCGGAGGATCACGGCCGCCTGGAGAACGATCAGAAGACCAAGTGTGGCGACAATGCGCACGAGTGGCGCGGAGCGCCGCAGCGGACCCATGATCAGGACCTGGGTCAACGCGCCGATCAGGGCCGACGCGGCAACGCCGAGTATCAAAGCCACGCCGTAAGGCAACCCGTGCTGATGGTCCAGTTCCCAGTAGATGTAGGCGCCGACCATGCCCACCGCACCCTGAGCAAAGTTCAGGATTCCGGAGCCGCGGTAGACCACGAGCAGGCCCTGCGACGCCAAAGAATAAAGCGAACCGAGGCCGATCCCTAGGAATGCGAAGGTGAGGAACTCCTTCACAGCATCATCCTTCCTTCCAGCATTCGAGCAGAGGTGGCCGCGGGACTAGTCACCCGCGGCCACCTCTGTAGCTAAGCCTCAGACCGCGCTATCCACCCACGTACTGGAGGAATGCCGGCCCGGCATCGATGAACTTGCTGTCCGGCCAGGTGATCTTGCCATTGTCGACCTTCTCGAAAGTTAACGAGGTGTTGTAGAGCGACGACAGCGACTTCGCGCTAAACGGCTTGCTCAGATCGAGCGGCGGAGTCAGACCACCGGTATCGACCGAGGTCGACTTCTGCAACGTGGCGAGGAACGCCGAAGCCGTGATGTCACCCGACATCTTGTCGCCAACCTGCTTCATGACCTTGAACCCGATCCACGTCGTCTCAGCTCCGAGCAGGCTGATGTCCAGGTTCTTCTGGTCGCTCGACGCGTACTTCGCGAAGGCGTCGATAAACGGCTTCCACTTGTCACTCGACTGCAAGGGCGGATAGTAGTCGACTACTGTGGCACCGTTTGTCGCGTCCGCGTTCGCCTTGACCACACTTGATGCCAGCGAGTTGCCACCGATGCCAATGATGTGCTGCTTTCCGCCGGCCGACGCCAGCGCCGGGAAGAATGCCTGCGCTTGCTGCTGACCCAGACCCACGATGATCGTGGACGATCCGTTCGTCGCCTGAGCAACCGTCGGAGCATAGTCAGTGGCCTGCGCGGACACCGTGATCGGCTTGAAGGTTCCGGTGAAGCCGGTCGACTTCAGCCCCGCCTGAATCAGCTTGTTGCTGTAGTCCGTCGCCGGGCTCGCAGTCTCAACGGCGACCACCGTGCCGGTCTTCCCGTTGACCTGGCCGGCCGCGATGCCCTCACCGACGCTGATCAGCGAGCCAGCGCTGAAAATGAACGAGTTAGGCGAGGCCACTTCCTGGCTGGCGAACGGGCAGCACGGACCGATGTAGGGAATGCTCGCGGATGTCAGCGCGGTCATGAAGCTGTTGCCGTACAGAGAGAACGACCCGACGACGGCGACGACCTTATCGTCGACAGCCTTCTGGCCGCAGGCTGCCGCTCCGTTCGGGCTGTTCTGGTCGTCGCAGACTTCCAGATCGAGCGGGTGACCGGCGACGCCACCGTTGGCGTTGACCCACTTGACCGTAGCCTGGGCGCCGGCTGACTCCTGCGGGTATACAACGCCGTTACCGCTCAACGGCACAATGGTCATGACCTTCAGCGCGGGGCCGCTGGGAGCGGTGCCGCTGGAAGACCCGCTCGCGTTCGAGCTACCGGTGCCGGTGTCGGTGCTCTTCTTGCTGCTGCTGCACGCGGCGACGAGCACGGTCGCCAACACGCCGGCCCCCACTGCGGCTAGCGCCCTTCGATGCTTGATCACTAACGCTCCTCGCTTAGTCGTGATGTGCATGAACGAACTGGTACTGGTGTTCGCGTTACCTTATTGCCCGAGCGACGTCGCATCGGTCGCGTATTAATAACACCTAGGCCACGATTCTCGACGGCACGGGCTCGGTCGTTCGCTGCCTTTGTTAACGAGCACCGGCCGGCCGTCGGTACCAGCGAGCAGCTAGAACCGCATCTGGTTTCCGAGGTCGATGAAGACCGATTTGTTCTCCGTGTATTCGTGCAGCGCGTCGATCCCTTGCTCACGTCCCAAGCCGCTCTGCTTGAAACCACCGAAGGGTCGGGTGTACTCGCCGATCCGGTAGTTGTTCACCCAGATTGTCCCGCCCCGCACGCGGGGGATCATCCGGTGGGCCCGACGCAGGTTTTCGGTCCAAATTGCGCCGGCCAGACCATAGATCGTGTCATTTGCGATTCGCGCTGCGTCATCCTCGTCGTCGAACCGAATCACGGCGCCGACCGGCCCGAAGACTTCCTCGCGCGCAATGCGTGCATCGTTGGTCACGTTGAGGAAGATCGTCGGCTTGACGAAGAAGCCGTTCGCGAGCTCGGGCGCATCCGCCCGGCCGCCTCCGGTCAAGGCTTCCGCCCCTTCGTTCTTCGCGATGTCGATGTAGCTCAGCACCTTGGCCAACTGCGCCCGCGAGGCTACTGGCGAGATCTGGGACGAGCTGTCGAGTGGGTCGCCGAGCTTGAGCGCGTTGATCCGCGTCGCGAGACGGTCAAAGAACTCGTCGCTGATCGAGCGTTGCACCAGAATGCGCGAACCGGCCATGCAGGTCTGACCGCTCGCGCTGAAGATGCCGGCCATTACGCCGCCGACGGCGAGGTCGAGGTCGGCGTCATCGAAGATTATGTTCGGCGACTTGCCGCCGAGCTCCAGCGACACTCGAGCAGTTCGGCCGGCCGCGACCTTGGCGATCGCCTGTCCGGTCGCGGTCGATCCGGTAAACGCAATCTTGTCGACGAGCGGGTGCTCGACCAGCGCGGCCCCGGTCGGATTGCCGTAACCCGTGACGACGTTGACCACGCCGCGGGGGAAGCCGGCCTCGACGCACAGCTCACCGAGGCGCAGGGTCGACAGCGGAGTGACCTCGGACGGTTTGATGACGATGGTGTTGCCGGCGGCGAGGGCAGGGAAGAGCTTCCACGCCAGCAGGCCCAACGGACTGTTCCAGGGCGTGATTGCGGCGACGACGCCGATCGGCTCACGCAGCGTGTAGCTCACCATCTTGTCCAGGTTTGATGGCGAGGTGTAGCCGTGCGTCGACTCGGCCAGTCCGGCCATGAAGTCGGCCAGTCGGGCCAGGCCGAAGCCGGTCTGCCCCATCTCGCTGAGCAGCTTGCCGTTTTCATGAACCTGGAGCAGACCCAGATTCTCGGCGTCGCGGATTACCAGGTCGCGCAGCCGCCGAAGCAGTGTCGCGCGTTCGATCGGCTTCGACTGCCCCCAGCCGTAGTCGAACGCCCGCCGCGCGGCTCGCACCGCTCGGTCGACGTCGCCCGCCGAAGCCAGCGGAGCCTGTCCCCAGAGCTCACCGGTGAAGGGGTATTCGCATTGGAAAGTCTGACCGTCTTCGGCGTCCACGAATTCGCCGTCGATAAGCAGCTTGTACGGCCGATCGGATGCGAGTTCACCGACCCACACCGACCCTTCAACCACAGTTCCCGACGTCACGGTGCTCCTCCTGCTTTACGAGTTGCATCGTCCGCAGGACCCGCGGAGCGTATCCCGCTGGCCTCAAGACGATCTATAGGTGCTTTGTCGTAGTACTGGCTCAGCCGGGCGACGGGTCGCAGCGATTGAGTTTCGGGCAGCGAACGCGTGGTCCGACCGACTCTTATGCGGTCGCGGCCGCCGTGGCGTGGGCTTCCGCAGCGGCGTGCGCACCGGCCAGTCGACCGAAGGTCAGGGCCTTCAGCACGGAGGTCGCGGCCGGGTACTCGTGGTAGAAGAGTCCTACCAGTTCACCTGCTGCGTACAGGTTGGGGATCGGCACGCCTCCCTTAGACAGGACGCGGGCGGACGTGTCGGTCTTCAAACCGCCGTACGTGAAGCACACCGCGGCCGAGACCGGGTAGCCGTAGTACGGAGGGTGACTGATCGGGTTGGCCCAGTTCGACTTCGGCGGCTCGATGCCCTCAGTCGCCTTGCCGTCGAAGATTCCCGGGACGAAGTCACGGTCGTTGCAGGCCGCATTGAATTCGGTCACCGTCTGCTCGAGAGCCTCTGGGTCGAGACCCAACTGCGCGGCGAGGTCCCGGATCGTATCCGCTTTCACCGGGGGCATGTCGGTGTCGAACCACGCTGTCAACTGGGGCTGACTCATGACTGCTTCGTCGGTAATGAAGAAAGCCGCTTGGTGCTGGTTCGCCCATACCTCATAGGCGATCAGTTCGAACGAGTCGGCGAAGTTCTTCGCGCCCTCGTCGTAGAAGCGCTTGGCATCCTCGTTCACAACGATCGTGTAGCTGTGCCCGTACAGCACCGCGTCGGCACGGTCAGTGCGGATGTCCACGAGCTCGGCGTGAATTCCGTCGAACTGACCCGAGGTCGCGGCCCCGATTTCGGTCGCCATCCGGATCCCGTCACCCTTGTTGTACTGGGTACCGGGAGCCAACACCTTGAGATCAACCGCGTTCTGGCCCACATACTGAGTCAACATCTCGTAGTTGCCTTCGAACCCACCGCACGCCAGAACCACCGACTGGGCGTGCAAAGTCTTGAGCAGCCCATCGGGACCGCGGACGACGACGCCATCGACGCGACCCTCGTCGCTGAGCGACAGTCGCACCGCCTCGGTCTGGTAGTGAATCGACGCGTTCGGCGCCGCGTCGACGTGCCGAGCCAGTGCGTCCACGATGGCCAGGCCACCTCCGTTGGGTCGCGCCGTCTTAGTCATGCCCTCGACCGGCGGCTCGCCGTAGAGCAGCTCGACGCCGTGGTCCTTCAGAAACTCGCCCGTGTTCGGGATCTCACGCTCAAAGGCCAGGCAGTACTCGATGTCGGCGAGATTCTTCGAAACTTCCTGCACCCGGCCGACCCAGCGCGGATCGAGGACAAAGTCCTGATCGACACGCAACCCGGCCGTGGTCCACCGCGTTGAACCACCTCTATCGGCTTCGGCCGCCCGCTCCAGGACCGCGACGCGGGCGTCCGGGCCAGCGGCCTCGATATAGGCCACCGCCGCCGACAAGCCCGCTCCCCCGCACCCCACCACAACCAGGTCGTACGCGGTTTCATCGGTCAACGCTGTATCTCCCGTCATTCAGTTCCCGGCCCGCGAGCGCCGGCCTGTGTCAGTGTCACGCAGTGGTGGATGGTTCGGTCGAGTGACCACGCCGCGAGGGCCGAGGCCACATCAGAGCGGCAGGTATGACCAATATCATGTGTAGGACGCCCGACAATACCACGGCTTTCATCCGACACAACCTCCCTGACATACTTCTGAGGTAATGCGATCGGCGCCGCTTCTCCCAGTAAAGATCCGCGCGGGAGTCCATCCGGAAATGTGTCAGACAGTCAGACAGGGCAATTCCAGAAATTAGCAATGGGCAAATAGTATCGGCGTTGTCAGACAGTCTGACGTCGTGATTCCGCATAGCCCGCGGCAGTACGCATGAAGCCGAACGACTTTGTCAGACAGTCTGACTCCAACTCCCAACACAAGCACCCTCTTGCGGACACCCGCTCCCTTGTCAGGCCGTCATACGACGCCTTCGTGCGAAGCCACATGACGGAGGAGCATCGCGCAC
>JAFAWL010000006.1 GCA_019241805.1 Actinomycetota bacterium | reverse complement strand
GGCGAAGGCGAGATCCTCCAGCTCCCACTTGACCGTGTTCATGCCCAGCCGGTGGGCCAGCGGCGCCAGCACCTCAAGCGTCTCGCGGGCCTTGCGCTCCTGCTTGGCCGGCGGCAGGAAGCGCAACGTGCGCATGTTGTGCAGACGGTCGGCGAGCTTGATCACCAATACCCGTGGGTCGCGGGCCATGGCGATCACCATCTTGCGGATGGTCTCGGCCTCGGCCGCCTCGCCGAATTTCACTTTGTCGAGCTTGGTGACGCCTTCGACCAGATGCGCGACCTCGGGCCCGAACTCGGCTTCGATCTCGGCGGTGGTGAGCCCGGTGTCCTCGACCGTGTCGTGCAACAGGGCGGCGACCAGCGTGGTCGTGTCCATGCCGAGCTCGGCCAGGATCGTCGCGACGGCCAGCGGGTGGGTGATGTACGGATCACCACTCTTGCGGAGCTGGCCGCGGTGGCAGCGCTCGGCCACGTCGTAGCCGCGCTGGAGCAGGCGGGCATCGACCTTGGGGTGTGCGCCGCGATGGATCGCCAGCAGCGGTTCGAGCACCGGCTTGACCGTCGGCGTCCGCGAGCTGCTGACCAGGCGGCGCGCCAGGCGATCGCGCACCCGCCGGCGCTGGGCCAGACCCGCGCCCGGTTCGGCGTCGGCTCCGGCCTCGACTCGGGCAGCATCTGCCGTCGCCGGTGTCGTCGTCGAAGACGAACGGCTGTGTCCGCTGGGCGCCGGCGAACCGGTCGCCGTCGAACCGGTGGCCGTCGAACGGGTGGCCGTCGAACCGGTGGCCGTCGAACCGGTTGCCGTCGAACCGGTTGCCGTCGAAGCAGTCGCCGGTGAAGCGGGGGTGGAGGAACCGGGCACGCGAACTCCAGGCGCGGACGATTGGACGCCCGGCGTTTCCGGGTGCACGGCCTCAGTGGTCAGCACGGCCTCCGCTCGAGGATCACGTATAGGACAGGCGAAACAACGGCCGACGTGGACAGACGTCTCGGACTGCCTGCTTCAGTCTAGGCGGCGGCCGGTTACACGTGCAGCAGTGTCTGCACCTGGCCCCCGGACAATCGCGACCGACCGCCAAGAGCGTCCAGTTCCAGAAGGACACCGGTCGCGACGACCTCACCACCGTCGTTACCGATCAACGCCGCCGCCGCCTGCAGGGTTCCTCCGGTCGCCAGTACGTCGTCGACGAGGTAGATCCGGCGCCCGGCGGCCACCCCGCTGGAGATCTCGACCTCGGCCGACCCGTACTCCAACGAGTACGCGATCCGGCTCGTCGGCGGCGGGAGCTTGCCGGCCTTGCGGACGAGGATCAGGCCGCAGTTCAGTTCGTGCGCCAACGCCGATGCGACCACGAACCCACGGGCCTCGATGCCGGCGACGGCGTCGATCGGCCAGCGAGCGGCGGCGAGCCCCGCCAACGCCTTGACCACGGCGTGGAACGCCTCGCCATCGGCCAGCAGCGGCACGATGTCTTTGAACTGGATCCCCGGCTGGGGGTAGTCGGGGACGGTGCGCAGATGCGTCGCGATCAGGCGTGCGACGTCGGCACCGGCATCGCCGAACGGTTCGGGGATCGCACTCATCTACCGGCGCCGGGACCGCTGCGGGCGCGCGCCGGGCCGGGGGGCCGGAGCCGGCCCGCTCAGGCGACGCACGGGAGCACTGGCCACGCCGGCCAGCGCCGGTTCGCCCGCCGCCTCAGCCGCCTTGCGCTCGCTGGCTCGCTTGGCCGCGACCCGCTTGGTGAGCGCCTTGTACGCGGGTTCGCGTTCGGCCAGATCACACACGATCGGGGTAGCAAGAAACAGCGACGAGTAGGCCCCGGAGGCCAACCCCACGAACAGGATGAGGGCCAGGTCCTTGATAGTGCCGACACCGAGCAGCCCGGCGCCGACGAACAGTAGACCGGCCACGGGCAGCAACGCGATCAGTGAGGTGTTGATCGAGCGCATCAGCGTCTGGTTGACCGCGAGGTTGGCGCCCTCGGAGAAGGTCATGCGCGAGCCGGCCAGCAGGTCCTTCGTGTTCTCCGCAACGCGGTCGTAGACCACGACGGTGTCATAGAGCGAGAAACCGAGGATGGTGAGCAGCCCGACCACGGTCGAGGGCGTTACCTCGAACCCGACGAGCGAGTAGACACCGGCAGCGACCAGCAGGTCGTGCAGCAAGGCCACGATCCCCGCGACGGCCATCCGCCACTGGAATCGGATCGAGATATAGATCGAAACCAGGATCAAGAAAATGATCAGACCTTGGATGGCCTTGATCGTGATGTCGTGGCCCCACTCGGAACTGACGGTCGTCGCGTTGACCTTCTTGCTGTCAACGCCGAGCGATTTCGCCACGTCCGCGGTGACCGTCGCCTGCCGCTGCGGGTCGACGTTCTTCGTCTTGATCACAATTGAGCGGGTCGATCCGGAGCCGACCTCTTGGGCGGAGTCCTCCCCGGGCAGTCCGGCCTTGGTGAATGCGTCGTTGACCTCTGCAGTCGTGATCTTCGTACCCGACGCCTCGATCTGGAACTGCGAGCCGCCGGCGAACTCGACGCCGAAGTTGAAGCCGCGCACGACGAAGCTGATGACGCACACGATCAAGATGACCAGCGAGGCGAAATACCAGCGCTTACGGGTCCTGATGAACTCGAACCGCGTCTCGCCGCGGTAGAGCGAGCGGAACAGGGACATCAGGACTCGCCTCCGTCATTCTTGGCGCGCAGCCGGGCTCGACGGGCCGCGGCTCGCTCGGCGGCAGTGCCCGGTTGCGGTGAGCGGGGACGCCGGACGGTGGCTTCCGCACCGTCGTCGCCGGCCGAGGCAGGCGCCGCAAAATCCGGATCGTCGGCGGCAGTGTCGTCCGCGCTGCCGCCGAGGTCACCTGCAGTCGGTCGATCGAGAACGGACTCGGCTTCGGTCGCCGACGCCGAGTCCGGCAAGGACAGGTCGTCCAACTCCTCCCCGTCGGCGTCGAGCAGGGCTATTTCGGAGCTTTACCGGGATTCTCCGGCCGCCCCAGTCGACGGCCGGGCCCGACGCGGAGTTGGGGCCCGGCGCGGTGAGTCGGCGAGCACGGCCACGCCGCCTTCACGGGCCGAATTCAGGCCGGTGAACCGAGCCGAGCCGAAGGTGCGGCTGCGCGAGAGCAGCGAGATGAGCGGATGCGTGAACAGGAAGACGACGACCAGGTCGAGAATGGTCGACAGGCCCAGCGTGAACGCGAAGCCCTGGACATCGCCCGCCGCAAAGTAGTACAGCGTGGCCGCGGCAAGGAACGACACCGTGTCCGCGGACAGAATCGTGCGCCGAGCACGCACCCAGGCCCGGGGAACGGCGACGCGCATGGTGCGGCCCTCGTGCACCTCGTCCTTGATGCGTTCGAAGAACACGACGAACGAATCGGCCGTGATACCGACCGCGACGATGAAACCAGCGATGCCGGCCAACGTGAGTGTGAATCCGATCTCTCGCCCGAGGATCACCAAGCAGGCGTAGGTCAGCACACCGGAGACGATCAGCGAAGTGATCGTGACCAGGCCCAGGGCCCGGTAGTAGATCAACGAGTAGAGGATGACCAGGATCAGACCGATGCCTCCAGCCAGCAGGCCGGCCTTGAGTTGGCCGCTTCCCAGCGTCGCCGACACCGTGCTCGTGTTGAGGGTGTCGAAGCTCAGGGGTAGCGCGCCGTAGTTCAGCTGCTGGGCCAGCTGCTGAGCCGACTTCTGATTGAAGCCGCCGCTGATGGTGGTGTCACCGTTGATCGTGCCCTCGGTGACCGGCGCCTCTAATACCGCGGCGTCAAGCGTGAACGCCACGAAGTCGGCGCACGCGGTTCCGCTGGCTCCACAGGTTGAGATGTCGGCGGTACTGGCGTTGGTGCTGCCGATGTTGTGGGCCGCGGTCCACTTGGCCCAATTGGCCTGACCCGTCGACTTCAGGTGCAACGTCACCTGCCAGTCCACTTGGCCCACCTGAGACCCCGGCGCGACGGCGCTGGCATTGGAGATTTCGGTACCCGGCACGATGATCGCGCCGAGCAGGTAGATCACACTCGCGGTGTTGTCGTTGGCGCTGTCACAGGCCAGCAAGGTCTTCGCCGCCGCGTTGTCAGCCGGCTTGCTCGAGCATTTGAACTGGCTCATCGCGCTCTGCAGCGCGCTTTGCTGCGTGCTGGTCAGCGCGTTGAACGCGGTATCGGTGGTCGGGATGGCGAGCTTCTGGGCTTTGGCCAGAGAACTGAGTGGATCCGCGCAGGTCGGCAGGGTGCCGGTTACCTGGGTCGGCGGGTCGGCACAGTAGTTCGTCTGGGGCGTCGCCGCGGTTGCGCTGACGCTCGGCGTGGCCGATGCGGCCGGGCTGGAGGCCGCCGGAGCGGACGCCGCCGGGCTCGTAGCCGCCGGGCTGGAGGCCGGAGTCGTTGCGGCGGCCGCGGCCTGCCCGGCCGCGAGTGGGCGCTCGGCCTGTGCCTTACCGCTCACGGAGGAGCTCGGGGATGCGACCGGCGAACTGGTCGGCTGGGTGGACGCGGTCGCCGACGGTGTCGAGGACGCCGACCCAGAGGCGGTCGGCGAGGGTGAGGTGCTCGCCTGCGCCGCGGCCTGTGCCGCTCGCGCAGCGGCCGTGCCGACCGGAGACGTGATCAGCGGCCGGAAGTTGAGCACGGCCGCGGCGCCGATGTTGGCGATGTCGCTGGCGCTCTTGCCGGGGATCGAAATGACAATCTCGTCGCTGCCTTGCACCACGACCTCGGCGTTGGAGACGCCATAGCCGTTCACGCGCTGTTCCATGATGTCCCGCGCTTCGGACATCGACGACTTCGACGGGGCTTTACCGTCCGGAGTGCGCGCCTTGAAGGTGACCTGGGTGCCGCCCTCGAGGTCCAACCCCAACTTAGGGGTCTTCTTGTGCCCTGGAAGGAACACCAGACCGTAGAGGATGGCCAGGATCGCCAGCAAAGCCAGGAAATATCGGCCGACGCGCAGCGTTCCGGCAGGTGGTGCCACGGGGTGCTTCTCCTAGCGTGTCGCGGACCGACATCGTCGTCGGGCAGCACAAAACGGCGGCGTCACGACTGCGACGCGCAAACCAGTATGACCGACGTTTCCCAGAGCCGACCGGGCCGGGAGGTCACCGATCGGTGGGCGGTCCGGCGGGCGGAGGGTCGGGGTCGTCCCGGCCCGATTCGACCGGCGGACGAGGAGCGCTGGGCCCCTCGGGTTCGTCGGCCGGGCCGACGCCGAGGCCGGGCTGGTAGCGCTCCGGAAGCGTTGCGGCATCGCGTAAGGCCGCCATCGCCCACTTCACCTCGACCCCCGGCGCGATCGAGAGCTGAACCGTGTCGTCCTGGTTGATGCCGACGACTGTGCCGTACAGGCCCGAGGTGGTCATCACTTCGGTACCGAAGCCGATCCGTTCTCGCTGCTGGTTCTGCTGGAGCTGCTGACGCGCTCGCGCGCGGCGTGCGAATGCCAGCAAACCCACCACGACGAGGGCCACAATGATCAAGGAGACGTAGTTCACGACTCCGGCAGTCTAGGCCGGCGAACCCGGCGGCCGCCTGAGATTCCGAGAACGCCGTTCGGCGCTGAAGCCGCTGCGCCGTTGAGCCCGTCCGGACTCGAAGCCTCAGGACTCGAACAGAGTGGGACCGGCGAGCCTTGGCGGTGTCAGCCCGAGATGAGCCCACGCCGCCGGCGTCGCGACCCGGCCCCGGGGGGTGCGGGCCAGCAGACCCGCCCGGACCAGGAACGGCTCGGCGACGTCCTCGACGGTCTCGACCTCCTCCCCGACGGCGACGGCGAGCGTTCCGACGCCCACCGGGCCACCCCCGAAGCGGCGCACCAACGCCTCGAGTACCGCCCGGTCGAGTCGGTCCAGACCCAACTGGTCAACGTCGTAGACGCGCAATGCCGCCTGCGCCGTCTCGCGGTCGACGCTGCCGTCGCCGCGCACCTCCGCGTAGTCCCGCACGCGGCGCAGCAACCGGTTCGCTATCCGGGGGGTGCCCCGCGACCGGCCGGCGATCTCGGCAGCGCCGTCGTCGCGTAGATCGACGCTCAAGAGCCCGGCCGAGCGAAGCAGGATCGCCTCGAGATCGTCGTCGCCGTAGAAGTCCAGATGGCCGGTAAAGCCGAAGCGGTCGCGCAAGGGACCGGTGAGCAGTCCGGCCCGGGTGGTCGCCCCGACCAGGGTGAAGGGCGCGAGTTCGAGCGGGATCGCGGTCGCGCCGGGCCCCTTGCCGACGATCACGTCGACCCGGAAGTCCTCCATGGCCATGTAGAGCAATTCCTCAGCCGGGCGGGCGATGCGATGGATCTCGTCGATGAACAGCACCTCACCCTCGGTGAGGCTGGTCAACAGTGCGGCCAGATCGCCGGCCCGCTCGATCGCCGGCCCGCTGGTGATCCGAATAGGCGCCCCGAGCTCGGTCGCGATGATCATCGCCAGACTGGTCTTGCCCAGGCCCGGGGGGCCGGACAGCAGTACGTGATCGGGCGGGCGACCGCGCCGTACGGCGCTTTCGATGACCAGTTGCAACTGCTCGCGGACCTTGGGCTGGCCGGGAAACTCGCTCAGCCGCTTCGGGCGCAGACTCGCCTCGACATCCCGTTCGTCGACGGCGGGCAACGGCGAGACGACATCCTCGACCACGCCGTCGTCGACCGGGCCGTCGAATCGCTCGTTCACCGTGCGCGTCCGAGCAGCTGGATGCTTCGGCGCAGCAACGCCGCGAGATCGGGAGTGCCACCGGTTTCGCCGGCCAATTCGGCGGCCACCACCTCGATGGCGTCGCCGGCCTCCTTGCCGGTGAAGCCCAAACCGGCCAGGGCATGAGTCAGTTGATCGCGCCACGGCGCCACGGCCACCACTCCGGCCGGCACCGCGACGTCGGAGCCGTCGATCGCGCCGATGCGATCGCGCAACTCCAGCACGATGCGCTCAGCCCCTTTGCGGCCGATACCCGGCACCTGGACCAGCGCGGCAAGATCGTTCGTAGCGATCGCCCGCCGCACCTCGCGCGGCGGATGTACCGCCAGGATCGTCTGCGCCAGCTTGGGTCCGACCCCGTTGGCCGTCTGCAGCAGCTCGAACAGCGCCCGCTCGTCGTCGTCGGCGAATCCGTAGAGCGTCAGCGAGTCCTCGCGCACGACCAGGCTAGTGGCCAGGCGAGCCGGTTCCCCGACGCGCAGCCGCGCCAACGTCCCTGGCGAGCACGACACCGCCAGGCCTACCCCGCCCACCTCGACGACCGCCCCGTCAGGTCCGAGCGCGTTGACCAGACCGTGCACGCTGGCAATCATCGAGCCACTTCTGACGCCCGTCGGGCGATCGCGGCCGCACGGCCGGCCTCGAGGGCGCCGGCCAGCCGTTGTTGGGCCGGCCCGCGCCAAACGTGGCAGATCGCCAAAGCCAACGCGTCCGAGGCGTCGGCCGGTTTCGGCGTCCGGTCGAGATCGAGCAGCCGGGTGACCATCGAGGCGACCTGCTCCTTGTCGGCCCGGCCCGATCCGGTGATCGCCGCCTTCACCTCGGTCGGGGTGTGCAGGGCCACCGGAATTCCCGCCCGGGTCGCCGCGACGATCGCCAGGCCGGCGGCTTGAGCGGTGCCCATCACCGTTCGTACATTGTGCTGGCTGAACACCCGCTCGACGGCCACCGTGTCCGGCCGGTGGGCCCGGATCGCCTCGGCCAACGCATCGGCGATGTCGACCAGGCGGTTACCGATCTCGGCGCCGGCCGGGGTGCGGATCACGTCGACGTCCACCAGACGCAGTGGCCGGCCCGGGGCTCCCTCGACGACTCCGACGCCGCATCGGGTCAGGCCGGGGTCGACACCCAACACACGCACAGCGCTGAGTCCTCCTGTACGACGTCGGCGACGCCCGATCGGGTTCGAACGGGCTTTCGACAGGCTACGACCTGCGACAGTGGCGGCCGGGCAGCGACACGGTGTCGCCTCTCGTCCACAGGCACTCGACGCCCGCTGTGCGTATCGTGGCGCCGATGTACGCCGAGCCGTTGCGTCGTCGCAATGTCGTGCGACCCAGTCCGTGGTTCGGCGCGTTCATCGCTGTGGCCGTGCTCGGCGGCGTGTTGTCCTGGACCGACTCGATTGCCCGCTCGGCCCGCGTCGGGGTGTTCCTGCTGGTCATCGGCGGCTGGGTGGTGTCGGTCTGCCTGCACGAGTTCGGGCACGCCTACACCGCCTACCGGGCCGGCGACCGCTCGGTTGAGGCGGCCGGCTATCTGACGCTGAACCCGTTCAAGTACGCCCACCCTTTGCTGTCGGTCGTGTTGCCGCTCATCTTCATTGCGCAAGGCGGCATCGGTCTGCCCGGCGGCGCGGTCTATCTCCACCGGCACTCCTTCGCCACCCGCGCGCAGCAAAGCGCCGCGGCCGCGGCCGGACCGATCTCCAATCTCGCCTTCGCGGCGGTGCTGCTCGCGCTGGTGCACGCCTACGCCTCGCCCACGCACGGCACGTTCTGGTCAGGCGTGGCCTTCCTCGGATTCCTGCAGATCAGTGCCGCGGTTCTCAATCTGCTCCCGGTCCCCGGCCTGGACGGCTACGCCATCATCGAGCCCTACCTAGACCCGCGGACCGCTCGCAGCCTGGACAACGTGAAGCCCTTCGGCATGCTTGGGGTCTACCTGCTGCTGCAGATCAACCAGCTCAATTCGTGGTTCTTCACGGTCGTCGGACGG
>JAFAWL010000280.1 GCA_019241805.1 Actinomycetota bacterium | reverse complement strand
GTAAGAAGAAGAAGTCGACGAAAGACTGACCGTCACTTGAGCGGAGCAACGAACCAGCTTTTTGCGCAGCGCCGGGATGGGGGTGATGGTTAAGCGGGTGTGCGGTAATCCGGTTCGGTTGTCGGAATATCACCTGGACCGACAGTGCGTGTGACGCGCGCCTAGCGTGGCGCTCGGGGATTCTCCTCCGGTGGATAGAACTCGGCGGCGAAGGCAGCTGGGCCCGGTCACGCCACAGCGGGCTTCTCGCAGCGGCTTCTTGACGCCCCGATTTTGCCGCGAACGGTGCTCAGCTGACTGGACATCGAGCGCTAATGAGCATCTGGATGTTGACGATGCGGAGGTTAGGCTGACGGAAACCCGGTGTCGAGACAGAGAATGTTGCCTTCACTGTCCTTGAACCACGCCGCCTTGCCGATCCCTTCGATGCTGGCGACGCCGTCGTCCCAGGTAACGCCGGGCATGTCGTATTGCTCGAAGGTCACGCCCTTGCCCTTCAGATCGCGCACCTCGCTCTCGAGGTCGTCGACGTGCCATTGGGCGATTGTGTGGCCTGCCTGGCCGGCGAATTCGGTTGCGTAGATGCTGAACATCGACCCGCCGTCGGTCCGGTAGACGAGCATGACACCGTCGAGGTCCTGGGCCGGCGTCAGGCCGAGCTTGTCGGCGTAGAAGGCGCGAGCTCGATTGAGGTCACTGGCCGGGATGTTCGCGGTGACGGTTCCGCTGTTACGCATGATGCCTCCAGAACGAAATTCGTGAGCATCGGTGACTTGGGACGTTAGACCAGCCCTCGACGGAGAACAAGAGCTGCGCCGGTGTAGTCGGAGCGTGAGGTTTGTGGCTGCAAATGTGGGCCGTGATCGACGGACGCGGACATTAGCGGACCCGTCGGGCAAGTCTCGTTACATTCCGTCGGAGTCGACCTTTGACAACAATTGCGCACAATGACACTGACAGTTGTCGTGACCACCGCAGTCGGTCGTTCTGGTGGTCGGCTTCGGTCAGCCGCTATATCCCTTGGTCGAAACGCTGCCGACGCTGAGGACCAGGATTGCGACAACGTTGAGGACGGCGGCGACCAGGCCGATGATGCCGAACGCGCGGGCGGCTCCGGTCCGTGGCTGGCCATTCTCGGTGAGGCCGCTGCGCCAGACTGCGAGTGAGCCGAAGATCGCTGGACCACCGGCCCAATAGACCGGGATCGAAAGCACCGATAAGGCGCCGAGTGTGATCGCGGCGATTTTGCCGCGGCGGGCGGTTGAGCGGGTCGTCAGCGCGATCGTCAAGCCGACCGCTAGGCAGACTGCACCGACGACCGACATGCTCTCGAGTGCACCTTTGACACCTTCGGACTTGTTGATGTCGTGCTTGCTGGCGACGAACATGCCGACTCCGAAGATGGCGAGTTGCACGCCGGTTGACAAGGCGATGGCCGCGCCGACCAGCCAGGCGGGCGACAGGGAGCGGCGGGTGTGTTCGGTGCTCATCGGGCGGGTTATAGTGTCGGGCATGGCGTTCTCCTAAATGATTGGCCCGGACGACCCGGGCTTGCCACGAGCATCAAGGCAACGCCGTCCCGCACGCGATAGCTGACCGTCCCGTCGTGTCATCGATGTGTCCCGCCGGTGTCCCGACCGTGTCCCGAGCGTGTCCCGAAAATCGTCCCGCAAGCTACGAAATACCGTCGTCGTCAAGCATTATGGTCAGGTGAGCGACGTGTCGTCGACACCCGGAGCTGGTGTCGGCCGCCCCGGTTTCCCGACTGCGGTCGTGGTCGCCGCGCTGGCGACGAGCGCGGGAATAGTGCCGTTCTTCGCTGGAATGAATCAAAACCATCTGCCGGCGGGCGCGACCGTCAGCGCCGGATGGGTCGCGTTCGGCTTAGCCGCCGCGCTGTTGGTTGACCGGCCGGGTCTGCGACGGGTGGGCTCGGTGTTCGCGGTCTGCGCGCTCGTCCCGGCTCTGCTCGGCGCAATCGCGCTACTCAATGACCGAGATCAAGTCTGGCCGCTGTTCTCTCGACTGTGGGACACGACCGGCTGGGCCATCGTCGCCGTTGCGCTGGTGGTGATCGCGCTCGCGGTCGATCGGGCGCGGGATCGGATGACTCGTCGTCGGCTGATCTGGCTCGCCTTCTGGGCCGCGGGTTTGTTCGCCTGTGTCTTGATGGGTCGGCTAACTGCAGACGACGGCCGAGCCGCGGTCGTGACGATGATCGGCTTATGGGCGTTTGCGGCGGCCGGGACCCGGGTGCTGCTATGCCACGAATTGCGCCCCGTCATCGAACCGATCGTCGACGTCGCGCTGGTCATTGCTGCTGTGTCGGGCTGCGTCGCCCTAGGTCTGGCCGTCCGCGCGGGCGGACAGTGGTCCGGCATGCCCTCGCCGAACGCGTCGGCGGAGTTCGTCGCGGTCACGGCGGCGGCGCTGTGCTGGCCGCTCGGACTGTGGCTACGGCGCAGCTTCCTCGAAATCCGGTACGGGCGCGGCACGCTGAGCCCCGATGACGTCGCGGTCATCACCGCCGGCCTGCACCCGGAGGCGGACCCGCGCGAGCTCCTGGCGAAGGCGGCCATGATGGTGGGCGCGGCTAGCGGGCAACGCGAGGTCAATATCTTGCTTGGTCCGGATGAGGCGGACCACCCGGAAGGTGACTACATCGACCATGCACTAGTCGTCGCGGGCGATCGGGTCGGCACGCTCTCAATCCGCCTAGCCGACCCGGAGGGTCCCGAATCGCGCCAAAGCCAGATGGTCGCGCGACTGTTGCCGACCGTGTCCCTCGTCGCTCGCGCGGTCGAATTGGCAATCGAAGCCGAACATGCGAGGCAAGACGTTGCCCGCGAGCGCGACCTCGAGCGTTCGCGCATACTCGGCGATCTGCATGACGGCATCGGACCGGTACTGGCCGGAATGAGCATGCGAGTGCAGGCCGAGCGCCGCCGCGACCCGAGCCCTTTGCTCGAAGCGCTGGCCAAGGAGCTGGCCGACTGCCGCGGAGATCTCCGCCGAATCGTGTCCGGGCTCACGCCCTCTGCCTTACACGACGGTGACCTCACCGGCGCCCTGACCCGGTTGGTCGACAGCTTCGCCGGTGACGGTCGGAGCATTACCTTGCGCAGCGCGTTCGCCGGGCGCCCGGATCAGGATCTACCGGCGGAGGTCATGATCGCGCTCTATCGGTGCGTCGCCGAAGGAATTACCAATGCGCTGCGGCATGGCAATCCGACGCATGTCTTTGTCGATATCGGGGAGGTCACCACCGGGCACGTCCGGGTGGACGTGCGCGACGATGGGAGAGGGACGATGGTGGTTCCCGGCGTCGGGCTGAGCTCGCTGCGCCGCCGCGCCGAACAGCTCGGCGGACACCTGCATATTGAGCCCGCGCATCCCTCGGGGGTTCATCTCTACGTCGAGCTACCGGTCGGGGGTGCGGCGGCATGATCGGGGTCTTCTTGGTCGACGACCACCCGATCGTGTTGTCCGGGCTCGCCGCACTCGTCCGATCCGACGACGGCTTGCAGCTGAAGGCGACGGCGCGCTCGGTCGCCGAAGCGTCGACCGTCGATACCATCCCCGACGTTGCCCTAGTCGATCTCGAGCTGCCCGACGGCGACGGGATCACGCTCGGCCAGAGCTTGAAAGGCCGCTGGCCGACGGTCCGAGTAGTCGTGTTGACGATGCATGCCGACGATCAAGCCGTCGTGCGCAGTCTCAGCGCCGGCCTGGACGGCTACCTCCTCAAAGACGCCGACCCCGAGGAAATCCTTGCCGCAATCCACACCGTCGCCCGCGGAACTATGGTGCTTGGGCGAGGAACCACGGCGGCAGTAGTCGCTGCCGCCGCTACCGCGCCACGCACCGACGGGCTGTCTCGTCTCGACATCCGCGAACGAGAGATCCTCGACCTGCTCGCTCAAGGCCTAACCACCGCTCAGGTCGCCGCCCGACTTTTCCTAGCGCCCAAAACGGTCCGAAACCGGATCTCAGAACTCGTGAACAAGCTGGGCGTCGCGTCCCGTGACGATGCCATCGAACTCGCAAAAGTGTGCGACCACCGCCTCCGCCACTAACTTGAACGGACATGATCTCTACCCGTCGCCTTCTGCCCTGATGGGGTCGTTCAGAACGTTCGGTTTGTCGCACCAAAGGCGCCGTGTTCGTAAGCGGATTCCGCATGTACGGCTTGGTCGAGGCCTTGCAGTTCGAAATCACCGGGGACCCGTAGACCGATCGTGCGGTGGATTGCCTGCGCGAGCAGCCACGTAACTACGAACGCGAACGTTGCGGCGACCACCACGCCGAGGCTCTGGATTCCGAGCTGATGGAATCCGCCGCCGTCGAACAACCCTCGCCCGTGAGCGTTGACCGTTCGCGTGGCGAGTACGCCGATGGACAGGGTCCCGACGACCCCGCAGATACCGTGCACGCCGACGACATCCAGCGAATCGTCGTATCGATGGCGGAACTTCAGCCGCACGGCAAATAACGCCGTCACTCCAGCGAGCAGTCCGACGATGATCGCGCCGATGCTGTTGACGTATCCCGCCGAGGGCGTAATTGCCACGAGTCCAGAGATCGCGCCCGACGCCGCACCGAGC
>JAFAWL010000212.1 GCA_019241805.1 Actinomycetota bacterium | reverse complement strand
GATTCCGATCGTCAGCTCCCAAGGCACCCGAATCTCCATCGCCGCCCGGCGCTCCTCGACGCGGGCCTGGATGCGGCGGATCACCGGACCCGCGCTCTCGGCCGTCTGCTCGTCGAGCAGCAGGGCGAACTCGTCGCCACCGATGCGGCCGACCACGTCGTCGGCGCGGGCGGATTCCTTCATCAGGCCGGCCACGGCCTGGATCAGCTCATCGCCCATCAAGTGGCCCTCGGTGTCGTTGACCGCCTTGAGGCCGCGCACGTCGACATAGGCGAGCACGAACGGACGCTCGTAGCGGCTGGCGCGCGCGAGCTCCCGCTCGGCGGCGTCCATGAATCCGCGACGGTTGAGGATTCCGGTCAGCGCGTCGGTCGCGGCGGCGGCAGAGATCGCCACGAACTCGCGCTCACGGCGGCGGGCCCGGCGGCTCGACCGCAGAGCCAGCGCGGCGAAGGCCAGGGCCAGCGCGAATGCCGCGCCGAGGGCCATCCACACCGCGGCCGGGATGACGTTCACAACCTGGGTGATCACCCGGGTGATCGGCGCAGGCAGGACCGACGAGCCGCCAGACGAAGCCGGCTTGTGGCTCTTGGGCTTGGCGGCCGCCCGGGGGTGGGCGGCGGCTCCGCCGGTCGGGGTGGTGCCGGCCGCGGCGCCGGTGCCCGCGGTGGCGGTCCCGGCCGGGCCGGTCGAGCCGGTGACGGCGGTCACGGCGCCGGTGCCTGCGGAAGCGATCACCGTGCCGGCGGACGAGCGCTTGGTCGACTTGCCGTGGGTCAGGCGCGCGACGCCGCCCAGGCCGGAAGTCAGCGCGGGGATGCCGTTCAGCGTGATCGCGGTCGGCGTCTGGCTCGTGCTGCTCGACGTGGGCGTGGTCGGCGACAGCGTCTGGGTGGAAGTCGCGGCGACCGGAGTCGGGATCACGGACGGCGTGACCGCCGGGGTGGTCGGGACCGACCCATTCGACACCGAGAAAGCTCCGGTCGTGGCAGCCGAGTTGGCACCCGGCAGCGCCGACGGGACGACCGTGCCCGTCTGCGACGACGTGCAACCGCGGCCGTGGCACACGCTCGGAGTCGAGACGCCGGTGGCGGCGGGAACGCCAGTCGCTGTGGGGTCCTGGTTGTCCTGGCCATCGTTGTTGCCGGGCGTCGTCGTCGTGCCGGTGGTGGTCGTCGTGCCGGTGGTGGTCGTCGTGCCGGTCGTGGTCGTCGTGCCAGTCGTGGTCGTCGTGCCCGTGGTCGTCGTCTGAGTCGTGGCGGTGGTCGTGCCGGTCGTCCCGGTCCCATCGCTCCCGGGATTGCCGGTCGCGCCGGCGGCGACATTCGCAGTCGAGCCGCTCGGGGTGGTGCCGGTTCCCGTCGTCGTCGGCGTGGTGCTCGCCGGCGCCGGGGTCGTGGCGGTCTGAGTGGTGGTCGCGGGCGTCGCGCTCGCCGCCGTGCTCGTGGTGGCCGGCTGCGGCGTGGTGGCCGTCGAGGTGGTGCTCGGCGCCGGCGTGGCCGGGGCGGCCGGAGTCTGGGCGACGGCGGGCGCCGGCGCGGGAGCGGGCGCGGGAGCGGGAGCGCGCTTCGGAGTGGGCTTCGCCTTCGGGGTCATGCCGAGCACGAGCTGCTCGGGCGAGCGGTGGGCCAGGAGGGCGCCCAGCTGACGCTCGGCACGCCGCTCGGCACGCAGGTGGCGGGCGTAGGAATGATCGCCGGCGGCGGCTCCACCCACGCCGAACATGGCGCAGACGAGACTGACGGCGAGGACCACCATCGCGGCACCCTTGCTGCGCTGAATGATTGGCGTCCGTGTACGGGACCGCTCCATGCCCGGCCTCCGGCTTCCTGGTTCGAGGTTGGTGACCATGCTAAGCGCGACTACAGCTCGCAGTTCTTATTTCGACAAATGTCCGAGCCGACTTGAGCGCTGGCGCAAAATTCTGTTTCCGCCGTCAGAACCTTGACAATGTCGTGGTAAGGTTGAGAGATGATGGAAGGATTGACCATCAACGAGGCGGCGCGCACGACCGGCTGGTCGGCGCGGATGCTCAGGTACGTCGAGCAGACGGGGCTGGTTTCGCCGGCCCGCTCGGCCTCCGGCTATCGCCTCTATGGACCCGCCCAGCTCCAGCGGCTGCGCACGCTCAAGGAGCTCCTGGCGCGCTTCGACGTCGGGCTCTCCGACGTGGCGTTCGCCGCGCGGATGGCCGAGAACCGCGACCTGCGCGACGCCGTGCAGAGCTGGCTCGAGGCTGAGGCCCGCCGGCCCGAGGAGGTCGGCCCCGAGGACTGGCTGCGGTTCGAGCAGGAAAAACACGAAAAGCTGCTGGCCGCCGCCTGAGCGCGATCGGCCGATGACGACCCCGACAGTGGAGGCAGGATGAGCACGACCGTTGCCAAGGCAGACTTCAAGGTGGCCGATCTTGGGTTGGCCGAGTTCGGCCGCAAGGA
>JAFAWL010000117.1 GCA_019241805.1 Actinomycetota bacterium | reverse complement strand
CGGTGTCACTCGGGGGTGGGAAGTTACTCGCCGGCGTGTAGGCGAGCGTCCAAGTCCCGGCAGCCTTATCGACGGTAATCTCGGCAAAGTCGTAGTTAATTGTTGCGGTCTTGCCCGGTGCCGAGGTCTTCAGGCGCACCTCGTACGTGTTCACGTATCCGGCGGCCGTCGCATTCTGCGGGAAGTCGTCCATGAGTATGGCCACCGACTCGTCGCCGGCCTGGCCGGGCGAAACCGGAAGTGTGGTCGAGCCGATCGGCGCAGGAGCACTGCTGACCGGGTAAACGATGCTGCCCGACAGCTGATCAGCGGAGAATTGCGCGGGTTGCTTGGCCGGGTCGGGCAGGACCGCAGACAAAGTGGCCAGGCTGTCGCCCGCACGCAATTCGGTGGTGCCCACGACGTAAGTCGCGATCGGGCTGTCGGTCAAGTTGCCGCCGGTGATCTGGTGACCCGACGAGTCGAAGAACGCCAGACCGCCGGCCGCGTTGGGGTCCGTGCCGACCCACGGTTCCGGAGCCGCGGCCGCGCTGGCCGACCGGCCCCCACCGAACAGCAGTGCCGACGCACCGGCTATGAACAAGCCGATCAACGCCGCGACGACGATGATCGATGTCTGCTTGGACAGCTTGAGCAAGACGAGTCCTTTCCCGACGCCGTCCCCGATTCGGACGCGCCCTAACAACGTTTCGTCATCACATATCTGCGACCCCGCCCGAACGTGGACGGCCGCTTAACTGGGGATGAAGCGACTGGCCCTCAGGCGGCTGAACGCCGGCGCCACCACACGAAGCCCGCAAATACCGCGGCTAAAGCGGCGACGGCTCCGCCGAGCGACCAACCGAGAACGGCCGAAGAACCTGAGGAAGTCGAGGACGCTCGATGCGTCGAGTCGGCGACCGGCTTCTGACTTGCGGTCGACCCGCCGCCGGACTTGCCGCCGGTGTCGGGACGTGTAGGTGCAGTGCCGGCGCTCGAGGCCGAACCGGGAGTTTCCGGAGCGGTCGCGGTCGGAGCCTGGGTGAGCGAAGGGTCGTAGATCGCCGCGATCGAGACGGCCGAGCCACTGTCACAAGGCGCGTCGCCACCGTCGACGAGCGTCCACGTGTTGCCGTCGATCTTGACGCTCGACGCGCTGTACTTAGTCGTCTCGGCCGAGTGGTTCGGTAGCCCGAGCATCAATCGGATCTGAATGAGCCCGTCGACCTTCGGCGGGAAGTCGGAAACGAATGTGCCGATCGACTCGTCGCCGCGGACACCCGCGGCCATCGGGTGGTTCGCGTCGGTGTACTGGGACTGCGCCGTAAGGTATTCACCGCTCCACGCGCCGGGCGCGACGTTCGGGCGCGGTTGATAGGCGGCGACGATCGACGTGCGGCCCGGACCGTTGAAAGGGGCCGGCGCCGCCATCGAGCCGACGATACGTGACGCGAATGGCGCGTCCTGCGTACTGCCGTGGGTTATCGACTTGCCTGAGGCATCACAGAACGTGAGCTTGCCGGCGGCGTCGTCGTCCTTGTACGGCAACGTCGTTGCGGCGCCCGCGCCCGGAGTCCCGAGCACAACGAGCCCGATTGCGGCAAGGGAGCCGACGCCCAGCCGGAGTGTGCGCCGCTGACCAGCCCGGACATGCTTGACGAATAGCTTCACGATGAATTCCCCGTCGTTTGTTGATGATCAGCCGACCGGTACGGGCTGGCGCTGCCCGGCATTGCCGTTGCCATGGCGCCCGCCGCGCGCCGGCCGGCGCCTAACCCGGATGCGCCACGCCACGATGGCCGCGATGATCAATAGCAGGATGACCAACAGGCCCAGCGGAGACCACGGCACGGCCCAGAACGACGCCGACGTCGTTACGTCGGAAAGACCTGGATCGACATCGGAGGCCGGCTTAACCGGGGCGATGCTCACCTTCGCGTGCATCAAGAATTCCGGCCAGACGTTGTTGGCAGTGACGTGCACCTTGAAGCTCGAGCCCGGTAGCAGCAGCGGAACGTCGGCGACGGCCTTGACCGATCCGGTGCCGCCGAACAAGCCGCTGATCTTTACGGATTGCTTGCCGCCCAGATTGACGTTGCCGGTGTTCTTTACGGTGTAGTCGATCTTGGCTTTGCCGCTGCCGAAGGGGTTGGCCGTGCCGGAGTACGAGGCGTGCAGACCCTGCACCGTCAGTCCCGGATGGATCGGCCCGCTCACGCGAATGAAGGTGCGCACGGCGACCCGTTGTTCGAAGTTCGGGCCGATGCCATTGCTGCCCTCGACCTTTGACGTGATCGAGGCGAGGATGCCGGCCGAGTGATCACCGGGGGACGCGTTGCCCGGCACCGCGATCTTGACCGGCACGATCGTCAACGACCGCGGCCCCAACGTGATCGAGCCGTTGCCGGCAGAGGTCGCCAGAGTGATCCATGCGCCGGCGTCCACCGGGTGATCGGCTTTGGCCTGCCAGCCGAGCGAACCGTCCTGGGAGTTCTCGGCGTCAGCCGCATACAGATCCAGGGTGACCGGGGCAGTGCCGAAGTTCTCGACACCGACGTGATCGATGCTGACCGCGCCCGGCGAGGCCAGGACGTTCAAGCTCGAGCGGCCGTCGATCTTCGTCGCACTGGCCGGACCGATACCGAAGGTCACGCCGCCCCCGGCCGAGTTGGTCGAACCGGCGCCGGAGGGAACCGCCGAGGACGATGCGGTCGCGGCGGGGGTCGGCTTCGGCGCGGCCGAGGCGGTCGTCGCGTCGAGCAGGCCCGAGCCGGCCACAAGGGCGGCGACGACGACCGTGAGGACAATTGATCGTTGCCCGGCAAGAACGGCACGACGCGCCCAGGTCCCCGACATGGCGCACAGCCAATCCGGTGCAGACGACGAGCGTACGAACGGCCGGTGAACTGCGTCAGGCAAGACGGCGGGGCGGCCAGAAACTCTGACCGCCCCGCCGGTGAAGCGCATGCTGAAAGGCAGAACTAGCCCACGGTGAAGGTGATCGTGCCGGTGAACAGGCCCGGCTCGGTCGAGGACGGCGCGTTGAGGGCCAACGTGCCCTTCATCGTGACGGTGCCCAGGCCGTGGTCGGCCTTGGCCACCGTGTGGGCGGTGGTGCCACCGAGGCCCAGCGAGCCGGCGTCATCGGGAGCGACCGCGTTGGCGGCCGCGTTGTCGGTCGGGGTGATGGTGCCGGTGAAGCCGGTGCCCGGGGTGGCCTGGATGGTGGTCAGTCCGAGGTTCTCCGGGTTGATGCTGCTGTTCGGGTTGGTGCCACCGTCGGTCAGCGGGCTGGCCAGGGCCGAGACGGTCCAGGGCAGGTTACCGGCCCGGGTGTCGGTGACCACGATGTTGTTGAACGAAGCCGACGCGGAGAAGACCTTCGAGTCAGCCGACAGGGCCAGGGTGCCCAGGTTCAACGGGTTCTGCGCGCTGTAGGGGGTGTTGATGACTAGCGTGCCCACCGGCACGGTCGCCTCGATGGTCTGCTGGTCGGTGCAGACCGCCCCGGGCTGCGCGCAGGCGCCGGCGACCGGCACCTGGGTGATGAAGCTCTGCGACGGAGACTGCGCACTCTGGTACGCGGAGGGAACCGTCGAGGTGAACTTCGCGACCACGGTGTGCGAGCCGGCGGAGAAACCGGTCGGCAGCGCGAGCGTGAAGGTGTTGGCCGAGCTGGTCACCGTACCGGGGATCGTCGTGCCGGCGTCGGTGAAGCTGACCGTGCCGTCCGAGGCGGCCGCGGCCGGGGTCACGGTCGCGGTGAGGACGACATCGGTGCTACCGGAGGTCTGGTAGCCACCGGTGATGCCCAGCGTCACGGTCGGGGTCGGCACCGCGGTGACCGTGATCGGGTACGCCGTACTGGCCGGCGACGCGGCGAAGGAGCTGAACGCACCAGGCGTGTACTTGGCCGTGATCTGCTCCGTGCCCGGCGATGCGAACGACGTGGTGGTCGTCGCGATGCCACCGGCGCCGACGTTGACCGCCGAGCCGATCGCGTTGCTGCCGTTGAAGAACTGCACCGTGCCGTCCGACGGGGTACCCGACGTCGAGGTGACGTCAGCCGCCAGCGTGACGTTGCTACCGGCACCGACCGTGGTCGGCGTGCTCGGGTCGATCGTGGTCGTAGTGGCCGTCGTACCCGCCGGCGGGTCCGGCGTGTAAGCCACCGACCAGGTGCCGGCCGACGTGTTGATCGTGATGTCGGCGTAGTCGTAGCCGACCGTGGCCGACTTACCCGGAGCGCTGGTCTTCAACCGGAGCTCGTAGGTGTTGACATAGCCGGCGGTGGTGCTGGTCTGCGGCAGGTCAGCGGCGGTAGTCCCGATCGTCTGGTCGCCGCTCTGACCGGTCACGACCGGCAACGTCGTCGTTCCGACCGGCGCGGGTGCGCCGCTGACCGGGTAGACC
>JAFAWL010000037.1 GCA_019241805.1 Actinomycetota bacterium | reverse complement strand
GCGGGCCCAGGATTGCTCGATCTTCACGCCGTCCTGCGCGTAGGGGTGATCCCAGGTGTCGAAGAACTCGACCAAGCCGGGGGCCTTCGCCACTTCGGCGTCGAGAACGTCGAAGGCCGCCGAGTCACCGGGGACGGCGTCGTTGGCCACTCCGTAGAGCGTGGACTGCGTGGCGAGGATCTGCTCTTTTGTCGGCGCGCTCGTCGTGGCCGCGGTGATCCCTCCGATCGGAGTGGACGCCGCGCGGGCCGGGTCGACCGGGAGTTGGCTGCAGGCGAGGCCGTCGCCGTTGTTGGGGCCGGCCGGCCCGTCCAGCCCCCCGGGGTCAGACAGGTTGGCGACGTAGGCCGCCTGCGCGTCCTGCTGCCACGTGAAATCCCAGCAATGCGGCAGGTGGTCATGGGTAGTGCCGGGAGTCGAGGTTTCGGAGGGCAGCCGAACCACGTCCACCACGCTCGACTTGGACGGAGCGGGCTGGGTCGGTTTGGGTCGGTCGGACGTCGGGCCGCCGGTCTGGGGAGTCGGCCAGACCTGGTGGATGACGGTCTTCGTTTGCTCGGGAGTGGCGCCGACGCTCTCCGAACCCGGCGCCAGGTACATGGCCGAGGTGATCGCTGCCGCCGAGGCCCCGATGATCGCGGTGGTCGACCACATCGAGCCGAACTTGACTGCTTTAAACGGGGCGAACGTCATACAAGACTCCAAGGGTTATGGCTGCGGCCGCAATCAGATAAGGGATCAGTGCTCGGGGATCTCCCCCGTTGGCTTCGGCCGGCGCCGACTCGGTGCGCTTCTCGACCAATGTCGCGACCGCGCCCCCTTCCGCGGGCGGGGCGGCTATGGCCTCGCGCGTCGTTTCCGGTCCGATAGGACCACCGGCCACGTAGGCATTGGCGCGGGTTCCCCAGCCGCCGACGTGGCCGCACCGGATGAAGCCGTAGATCCGGATGGGCATGAGGAACAAGGTGCTGAACAGCACGTACGCCGGCATCCAGAAGAAGTCCACCGGGACCTCGCCGACGTGCCGGGCCTGGCGCAAGCACATCGCGAGCGCGGAGGTGAGGACGGTGAGCAACACGATGACGAGCAGCGCGTTGCCGCCGACATGGAGCAGGCCGGCGTACAAGTCGGTGTCGTGCTTGTGGCCGAGGGCTCGAATTGCCCAGGCCGTGGCCGAACTGAGCCACAGGAATGGAAGCGCGATGTCGCAGGCGAAGAAGAAGGCCAGCAACGGCGTGTGAGTGATCATCCACGGCAACATGCGCAAGGTGTTGTACTGACTGCCCCGGGCCCAGCGGTACTGCTGCTTGATCAACTTCTTCAAACGCAGGGGCGCATCGGTGTAGACGAGGCTGGTCGACTGATAGACCGTGCGGTAGCCCCCCTTCAGCGTGAGGTTCGTCAGCGTTCGGTCGTCGGACACCTCGACGAACACGCCGAGGAACTTCTGCGTCATGAAGTCGTGCATGACGTCGTTGAGGATCACGCGACGAAACGCGATGGTGCGTCCGGGTAGGCAGCCGACACTGCCAAGGACACTCTGCGCCGGCATCGAGTAGAGCACCCGACTGTTTTCCAACCAGTCGGCCCACCGGGTCAGGAAGTTCCGCCGTGGGTCAAGGATGCGCTGCCGGGTGGTGACGCCGCCGACGACAGGATCGCCGAACGGCTTGATCAGCTCGGCCAGAGTGCCTTGCGTCCACACGGTGTCGCTGTCGACGAGCAGGACGATCTCGCTGACGGACAGCTCGACTCCGACCTTGACCGCGTTGCGCTTGCCCGCAATCGGAGTCCACGTCCAGTCCACTTCGGCGAACTCGTCGCACACCTCCTCCAGGGCGCGGTTACGGGCGCCGTTGATCACGACCACGATCTGGGTCGGCTCCTGGCTGATGATCTCGGCCAGCACGGACCGGAACAGATCCAGTGGTTCGTCGACGACCGGAATCACCACGCTTGTCGTCGTGGTGTATTCAGCCGTCCAGGGCCGGTAACGGCGAGACAGCACGACCTTCAGAGCCCAAATGGCCCAGGTGAGCAGGACGAAGACCGAGAACAGGTACAGCCGGGCGTGCGCCTGAATGCTGTGGCGCATTTCGAGGATGCCGACCAGCAC
>JAFAWL010000008.1 GCA_019241805.1 Actinomycetota bacterium | reverse complement strand
TCGGCCGTCTCGTGCGGATGTTCGCGAACCACCGGGAGGACATCCGTCAGATCGAAGCCGGCATGATCGGCGCGGTCGTGGTTCCGCCGGCGGCCGCTGCCGCGGGCAAGCTCGCGACCGGCGACACGCTGTGCGATCCGCGGTTCCCGATCCTGCTGGATCCGATCCCGGCGCCGAACCCGGTGATGGGCGTGGTCGTCGAGCCGGACTCCGATGAGGATCACGTGCGACTATCAGCCGCGCTCGAGCGGCTCGCGATCGAGGACCCGTCGTTCCGGATCAAGACGGATCCGGACAGCGGCCAGATCGTGATCTCGGGCATGGGCGAGCTCCACCTCGAGATCATCGCGGATCGCCTGCGCCGCGAGTTCGGCGTCAAGGCGCGCGTTGGCAACCCGCAGGTCGCGTACCGCGAGACGGTATCGCGCCGCGCCGAGGGCGAGAACCGGTTTGTCCGCCAGCTTGGACCTCGCGGCGAGTACGGGCACGTGAAGCTCGTTGTCGAGCCGACGGACCGCGGCGGTGGGTACGTCTACGAAAATCGCGCGCCGGTCAGCGATATCCCGCAGGAGCATGCGCCGGCGGTCGAGGCGGGAGTGGCGGAGGCGGTCGAGCGCGGCGTGCTCGCCGGCCGGCCGATGACGGACCTGCGCGTCCAGGTCGTCGGCGGCAGCTATCATCCAGTAGATTCGAATAATTACGCGTTCAAGGTGGCCGGGAGCAAGGCCTTCGTCGCCGCCGCGAACCAGGCGGGACCGACATTGCTCGAGCCGATCATGTCGCTCGAGGTCGTAACCCCCGACGAGTCCGTCGGCGATGTCCTCGGCGATTTGCATGCCAGACGTGGAAAAGTGGCTGGAATAACGGTGCGCGGTGGTGTACAAGCCGTCGCCTGTTTTGTCCCGATGGCGTCGATGTTCGGGTACACCACCGACCTTCGTTCTCGGACCAAAGGCAGAGCCACTCACTCCATGGAATTCGATCACTACGCTGAAGTCCCTCAGCAACTTCGAGACGACCTGACTTCCCGCGCACGCGCCCTGTAGGAGCTACCAAGTGTCCAAAGAGAAATTTGTCCGCAACAAGCCCCACGTCAACATCGGCACCATCGGTCACGTCGACCATGGCAAGACCACGTTGACCGCTGCGATTACGAAGGTCCAGTCGACGAAGGGGATGGCGAAGTTCACGGCGTTCGATCAGATCGACAAGGCGCCGGAGGAGAAGGCGCGCGGCATCACGATCGCGACGGCGCACGTCGAGTACGAGACGGCGAACCGGCATTACGCGCATGTCGACTGCCCGGGCCACGCCGATTACGTGAAGAACATGATCACCGGGGCGGCGCAGATGGACGGCGCGATCCTGGTGGTATCGGCCGCCGACGGCCCGATGCCGCAGACCCGCGAGCACATCCTGTTGGCGCGCCAGGTGGGCGTGCCCTCGCTCGTCGTCTACATGAACAAGACCGACATGGTGGACGACCCGGAATTGATCGAGCTGGTCGAACTGGAGGTGCGCGAACTCTTGTCGTCCTACGATTTTCCCGGCGACGACATCCCGGTCATCAAGGGGTCGGCGCTGGCCGCGCTGGAGGGCAAGGACGACGCGGTCGGCAAGCACTCGGTGCTGGAACTGATGGCGGCGGTGGACGCCTACATCCCGCAGCCGGAGCGGCCGAAGGACCGGCCGTTTCTGATGCCGATCGAGGACGTGTTCACGATTTCGGGGCGCGGCACGGTGGTGACGGGGCGGGTCGAGCGCGGCATCGTCAAGGTCGGCGACGAAGTCGAGATCGTCGGGCTGCGGCCGACCGCCAAGACGATCGCGACCGGCGTCGAGATGTTCCGCAAACTGCTCGACCAGGGCGAGGCGGGCGACAATATCGGCGTGCTGCTGCGCGGCACCAAGCGCGAGGAGGTGGAGCGCGGCCAGGTGCTGGCGAAGCCCGGCTCGATCACGCCGCACACGGTGTTTGTCGCCGAGGCCTATGTGCTGACCAAGGAGGAGGGCGGCCGGCACACGCCGTTCTTCGCCAATTACCGGCCGCAGTTCTATTTCCGCACGACCGACGTGACCGGCACCGTCAAACTGCCC